>NZ_WIWH01000025.1:0-88128 GCF_009600035.1 Pseudomonas sp. FSL R10-2964
TAACACTGCTGCCGAACAACCTGCCATTCACCGCTCTCACCCCAGACTTTATTCCTTTCTTTAGACACAAGCTGCCGTAGGAACGAGGCTGCGTCCGATTGCAAAGCAATCGTAAAATCAGAATCCGCGGTTTAACTGAATAATCGCGTGCGCTGATTTTGCGGTGGCTACGCCGCCGAACGCAGCCTTGTTCCTTCGGCAGCTGCTACGGATATTGGTACAGGGCTACTTAACCGACCACGCCTGCACAAACTCGGCGCTGTCCACCTTGGGCGCAACGCGCAACTCGTTCTGCGGCGTGCCCAAATACAGGAACGCCACCACTTCCTCGCCCTCACCCAGCCCCAAACCCTTGGCCACATGCGGTGCATACGACAACTCGCCGGTGCGCCATACCGCGCCAATGCCCTGGGCATAAGCTGCCAGCTCAATGGCATGGGCCGCACAGCCCGCGGTAATCAGCTGTTCAGCCTTCGGCACCTTGAAGTGATCCTGCAAACGGGCAATCACTACCACCACCAAAGGGGCGCGCAAGGGCATGGCGCGAGCCTTGTCCAGGGCGGCCTGGGTCACTTCACCACCTTGGGCCAGCACGGCCTCGGCGAGGATTTCACCCAGTTGATTGCGCGCAGCGCCTTCAACCGTCAAAAACCGGTAAGGACGCAACTGACCGTGGTCCGGCGCACGCAAGGCGGCGGCGAAAAGTACTTCACGTTGCTCAGCCGTTGGCGCCGGATCGAGCAGGCGCGGGGCAGAAACACGGTTGAGCAAAGCGTCGAGAGCCTCCATTGGCCACCTCCTGAAGAAAATGTGCAGCTATTCTAACGGTATCTCCCGAAGGCTTGGCGGTTTACATAGCCCGGACCACAGGTAGAATGGCGCCCCTCTTTCATCCCCGAGCTGACTTCATGGCGTTGCCGACATTACGCATCATCGGTTTCATTATCGGCATCTTCCTGATTACGCTCGCGATCAGCATGGCCGTGCCCATGCTGACCCTGGCGATTTACGACCACCTGGGCGACTTGCCATCCTTTTTGTGGGCCAGCCTGATTACCTTCATTGCCGGCCTGGCGCTGGTCATACCGGGCCGCCCCGAGCAGGTGCATCTGCGCCCCCGTGACATGTATCTGCTGACTGTGTCCAGCTGGGTGGTGGTGTGCATCTTCGCCGCACTGCCGTTTTTGCTGACGCAGCACATCAGCTATACCGATTCTTTTTTTGAAAGCATGTCCGGTATCACTGCCACCGGCTCTACGGTGTTGAGCGGCCTGGACACCATGTCCCCCGGCATTCTGATGTGGCGCTCGATGCTGCACTGGCTGGGCGGCATCGGCTTTATCGGTATGGCGGTAGCCATCTTGCCCCTGCTGCGCATCGGTGGCATGCGCCTGTTCCAGACCGAGTCCTCTGACCGCTCCGAAAAGGTCATGCCGCGCTCGCACATGGTGGCCCGCCTGATTGTCGCCACCTACGTCGGCATCACCATTCTGGGCAGCCTGGCGTTCTGGTGGGCGGGCATGAGCGTGTTTGATGCGATCAACCACGCCATGTCGGCCATTTCCACCGGCGGTTTCTCGACCTCCGATCAGTCACTGGCCAAGTGGTCGCAACCGGCGGTGCACTGGGTCGCCATTGCCGTGATGATCATGGGTAGCTTGCCGTTTACCTTGTATGTGGCCACCCTGCGCGGCCATCGCAAGGCCCTGATCAAGGATCAGCAGGTACAAGGCTTGCTCGGCTTGCTGGTCGTGACCTGGTTCGTGCTCAGCATCTGGTTGTGGTGGACTACCAACATGCCGTGGTGGGACGCCTTCCGCCATGTCGCGCTCAACGTGACCTCGGTAGTAACGACCACGGGCTTTGCTCTGGGTGACTACAGCCTGTGGGGCAATTTCTCGCTGATGCTGTTCTTCTACCTGGGCTTTATCGGCGGTTGCTCGGGCTCGACTGCAGGCGGGATCAAGATTTTCCGCTTTCAGGTCGCCTATATCCTGCTCAAGGCCAACCTTAATCAACTGATCCACCCTCGAGCGGTGATCAAGCAGAAGTACAACGGCCACCGCCTCGACGAAGAAATCGTACGCTCGATCCTGACCTTTTCGTTTTTCTTCGCCATCACCATCTGCGTGATCGCGCTGGCCCTGTCGCTGCTGGGACTGGACTGGATGACCGCCCTGACCGGCGCCGCCAGCACGGTGTCGGGCGTAGGGCCAGGGCTGGGCGAGATCATCGGGCCGTCCGGCAACTTCGCCAGCCTGCCGGATGCGGCCAAGTGGATTTTGTCATTGGGCATGTTGCTTGGGCGACTGGAGATCATTACCGTGTTTGTATTGTGCATTCCGGCATTTTGGCGGCACTGATCCACAGAAGAGACCTGTCATGGACCAAATCCTGTCACTGCGCCATTACCGCCACGACCTGATTGCCCATAGCCATGAACATGCGCAGGTGGTGATCAGCTTGTCGGGCAAGCTGGATTTCGAAGTCGAGGGCCGGCCCAGCCTGCTGCGCCAGCAACAGCTGATGGTCGTGCCTGCGGGCGCCCACCACACCTGCGGCAGCCCGCAAGGCAGCCACTGCCTGGTGCTGGACGTGCCTGGTGACAACTGGCTGGGCCAGTCCCTGGGTGGGCACGCCGATGCCAGCCGCCGATTGCTCGACAACCCCGCACAGCTGCCTCTCGACCCGAAACAGCATCAACTGGTCGACTGGCTCGCCACCAGCCCGATAAACGACCCGTTGATTGCCCGCCAGGGTGCGATTCTGCTGCTCGCCAGCCTGGCTAACCTTGCCGGCGAACGGGCGCAACCCAAACGCCTGCCCTACGCGGCCATGGATGCCTATATTGAGCAGAATACTGCCTACCCTTTACAGGTTGCGGATCTGGCTCAAATTGCAGGCTTGTCCTGCGCCCGCTTGCACAGCCGCTTTGCCAGCGAGTGCGGGCAAACGCCAATGGACTACATCCGCCAGCGACGCCTGCGCAGTGCCCTGACGCTGCTGCGCCAAAGCGCCCTGGCCATAGGCGAAATAGCCAGCCGCGTTGGCTACAACTCGCAAAGCGCGTTCGCCGCCGCCATGCTGCGCGAATTCGGTGCCTCGCCTTCGGTGCTGAGACGCGAGTCTGGCGACAACTGACGCCAGTGTCGCGACAGACAGCTCCCCGCCCTGCCCCGTAGACTGCACGCCTTGCCTGTATTGAACCAAGGATTGCAATGACTCCGCGTACTGCCCTGGGCGCCCTGCATATCGGCGCTTTGATGTTTGGCCTGACTGGCGTGTTCGGCAAACTTGCCGCTGCATCGGCTTCGATCATCGTATTTGGCCGCGCCGCTTTCGCAGTGCTGGCATTGCTGTGCTTCACCGCGCTGGCCAAACGCAGCGCCTGGTACCGACTGACCCTGCGCGACGCCCGCAGTTTGCTGCTGAGCGGTGTGCTGCTGGCCGGGCACTGGATAAGCTTTTTTGTCTCGGTAAAAATCGCCGGGGTCGCGATTGCAACCCTGGGCTTTGCCAGTTTCCCGGCGTTCACGGTGATTCTGGAAGGACTGATTTTTCGCGAACGCATTCGTCCCAACGAAATAGTTCTGGTGGCGCTGGTCAGCATCGGGCTGATCCTGGTCACGCCAAGCTTTGACCTGGCCAGCCAGGCCACCGAAGGGCTGCTGTGGGCCGTCGCTTCCGGCTTGCTGTTTGCACTGCTGTCGCTGAACAACCGCGCCAACTCGGGGCGGATGCCCGCCGTGCAGGCCGCCATGTGGCAAAACGCGGTGGTCGCGTTGTGCCTGCTGCCCTTTGCCGGCCCGGGGCTGAGCGAAGTCCGCCCGCTGGACTGGCTATGGATCGGTCTGCTCGGGGTGTTTTGCACCGGCGTGGCACACAGCCTGTTCGTCGCCAGCCTGGCAGTGATCAAGGCGCGCACTGCCGCCGTGGTCTTTGCCATGGAACCGGTCTATGGCATCACCCTGGCATGGTTGCTGTTCCACGAAACACCCTCGCTGCGCATGTTGCTGGGCGGTGTACTGATAATCGTCGCCATCGTGGTGTCGAGCCGCATGCGCAGCGGCCCCGCACCCGATAAGGCAGGGCTGGACGCCGCCGCTCACTGAGCCCGGTCGTTGTGCCCCAGGTCGCGCTGCGGGTCAATTTGGTCACGCACTCGCTGCTTGAGCACCTTGGCTTCGGGAAAGCCGCCGTCAGCCTTGCGTTCCCAGATCTGCACACCGTCGCAGGTGATGCGAAACACCCCGCCGGTGCCAGGCTCCAGCACGACCCGGCCCAGGTCTTCGGCAAAGGTGCTGAGCAACTCTTGAGCCAACCAGGCGGCACGCAGCAGCCACTGGCATTGGGTGCAGTAGGTAATGACAATTTCGGGTTTATTGATCGACATGATTTCAAAGGCTCTTGAAAGGAAGGCGCCGCTATAATAGCCGCCTTTCTCGCTTGCCCAGAGACTCATGATGCGCCGCCTGCTCTGTTGTTTGTTCCTGTGTCTTTGCCCTTTGGTGCTGTTTGCCGCCGAAGCCGCCAAACCCAAAGTCGGCCTTGTGCTGTCCGGCGGCGCGGCCCGTGGCCTGGCCCACGTTGGCGTATTAAAGGCCCTGGAAGAACAGGGCATTCATATCGATGCCATCGCGGGCACCAGCATGGGCGCAGTGATTGGCGGTCTGTATGCCTCCGGCTACAAAATCGATGAGCTGGAAAAACTCGCGCTGAGCATCGACTGGCAAGAGGCCCTGTCCGATGCGCCGGAGCGCGAAGACATACCTTTTCGGCGCAAGCAGGATGACCGCGACTTTCTGGTCAAGCAACAACTCAGTTTCCGCGACGATGGCAGCCTGGGCCTGCCATTGGGCGTGATTCAGGGCCAGAACCTGGCATTGCTGCTCGAAAGCCTGCTGGCACACAGCAGTGATGTGCGCGACTTCGACAAACTGCCAATCCCGTTCCGCGCCGTGGCCACTGATATCGTCAATGGCGAAAAAGTGGTGTTTCGCAAAGGGCATCTGCCCCAGGTGATCCGCGCCAGCATGTCAATCCCGGCGGTATTCGCCCCGGTCGAGATCAACGGCCAGCTGTTGGTCGATGGCGGCATGGTCGACAATATCCCGGTGGATGTGGCCCGGGAGATGGGCGTGGACATGGTCATTGTGGTGGATATCGGCACCCCGTTGCGGGGGCGCAAACAACTCAACACCGTGTTCGACATCCTCAACCAGTCGATCACCCTGATGACCCGAAGCAATTCAGAAGTGCAGCTGGCATCATTGAAGCCTGACGATATTTTGATTCAGCCCGCCCTGGCCAGCTATGGCGCCACTGATTTTGGCCGCTCACTTGACATCATCAATGCAGGCTACAGGGCCACGCAGGTGCTTGAGAAACGCCTCGCCAGCCTGCGTCAACCTACGGACGTGCAACTGGCTGAAGCCCGCACCCCCGAAGAACGCACTCCGGTGATTACCGCGATCAAGATCGAAAACGACTCGAAAATCGGCGATTCGGTAATCCGCTACTATATTCGCCAGCCCATCGGCGAGCCCCTGGACCTGGGCCGCCTGCAACGTGACATGGGCACGTTGTACGGGCTCGATTACTTCGATCAGGTGCAATACCGCGTGGTGCACAAGGGCAAGGAGCGCACCCTGGTCATCAGCGCCAAAGGCAAGCGCAGCGGTACTGACTACCTGCGCCTGGGGCTGAACCTGTCGGACGACATGCGCGGCGACAGCGCGTTCAATATTGGTGCCAGCTACCGAGTCAACGGCATCAACCGGCTGGGTGCCGAATGGCTGACGCGGGTGCAGATTGGCGACAAGCAAGAGCTGTACAGCGAATTTTACCAGCCCCTGGATGCCGGCTCGCGCTACTTTGTCGCCCCCTATATCCGCGCCCAGTCACAAAACGTGGAAATCATCGACGAGAACGACCCTATTGCCGAGTACCGGCTGGAGCGCTATGGCTTTGGTCTTAACTTTGGTCGCCAAATCGGTAATAGCGGTGAAATTCGCCTGGGCATCGGTGAGGCATGGGGCAAGGCTGACGTACGCATCGGTGAGCGCGACATGCCAAGCCTCAACTTCAAAGAGGGATCCTATGATTTGAAGTACTCATTCGACTCACTGGATAACGTGTACTTCCCCCATTCAGGAGAAGACATCAGCCTGAGCCTGCGCCAGTTCGACCCGAGCCTTGGCTCGGATGAGCGCTATCGACAGTGGGAATTCAAACTGGACAAAGCCATGAGTTCAGGCCCCAACACCTGGATATTGGGCGGGCGTTACGGACGTACCCTGGACAAGACTGAAATTGTCACCTCGAGCTTCTTGCTCGGCGGGGCACGACAACTCTCGGGTTTCAGGGAAGATGCGATTTCGGCACAGAATATAAGCCTGATGCGCGCCGTTTATTATCGTCGCCTCACGCCCCGCTCGTATTTGCCGTTTGATTTTCCGTTGTATGCCGGCGCTTCTCTGGAGCGCGGACGTGCCTGGAACAACGACAACGAGTACAACAGCGGCTATATCAATGCGGCGAGCATTTTTATCGGCTTTGACACGCCGCTGGGGCCGCTGAACTTCAGCTACGGCTTCAACGATGATGACCAGAAAGCGCTGTATCTGAACCTGGGGCAGACGTTCTGACGGCTGAAAACAGACTACTGTGGGAGCGAGCCTGCTCGCGATGCTGGCAGCGTGGTCTTTTAGGCAGGCCGCAGTGATGCCATCGCGAGCAGGCTCGCTCCCACAACAGGGATGTGTGAGATCAGTTCTTTTCGAGGTTATCCAGAATCCGCTTGTGCACACGCAGGCAAATGCGCGCTTCTTCTTCATCAATACCCACGAACAGCTCCTGACGCAACGCCGTGGCAATGGCTTCGATCTGTTCGATCAGCGGGCGGGCAGAATCACTCAAGACGATTTTTTTCGCACGGCGGTCTTCAACCACCGCGTGACGCTGCACCAGCCCCTGCGCCTCGAGGCTGTCAAGCAGACGAGCCAGTGTCGGACCTTCAACGCCAACGCTCTGGGCCAGTTCGCGCTGCGTGGGCGCCTCGTCAAAACGGGCCAGATGCAAAAGCACCAGCCAGCGTGCCTGGGACAAGCCCAGGCCAGCGAGACGACGATCCAGCTCGGCACGCCAACCACGGGACATTTGGGCCAGTTGCATACCAAAACGGTGTTGATCGGTTAACGGCATAAAAAACTCAATGTTTAGACTGAAAATAGAGTGAAACTAATTATTAGTCAGCTAAGCATGCCGTTTGCTCATAGGCAAGGCCTATAAGTCAATCAATCGTTACATAATCCCCGTAATAGCTAGATTTCAAACTCCGATTGCAGGGCTGCACGCACGCAATACAGCACGCCCTCAGGTACCCGCCCCTTGAACTGCTCGGCGATGCTGGCCACGCTCGGCAGCTCGCCTTCACCATCGAGGAATGCATCCTGCACTTCCTCCATCAGCTCTTCAGGCAAGTCCAGTGCCTGCTCCAGCGACAGCTCCTGACGACCTATGGCTTCGGCCAGCATGGTGTAAACGTTCTTTTCCGAGCACTGCAATTGCCCGCTGATCTGCAGCGGAGTCATGCCGGCGCGGGCCAGGCTGATCAGTTCGTGGCGGATATCGGCCACCACCTTCGGTGTTTCGCCCTGCCCGCCCAGCACTTCGAGGAATGCCTCGCCATAACGCTCCAGCTTGCGTGCACCGACACCGCTGACCCTGGCCATCTCGGACATCGAGGTGGGCTGGCTGCGCAGCATTTCGAGCAGCGTGGAGTCGGGGAAGATGACATAGGGCGGTACGCCGTGCTCCTCGGCCAGTTTGCGCCGCAGGGCACGCAGGGCTTCCCACTGTTCGCGCTCTTCGCCACGCACCAGCTGGCTGGCCGGGCTGGCAGAGCTGCTCTTGACCGAGATTTGCGGCTTGAGCTCGCGACGCAGCTCCAGGGTCACTTCGCCACGCAGCAACGGCCGGCAGCTGTCGCTCAGGCGCAGGCCGCCGTAGCCTTCAATATCGATGTCAGCCAGACCACGGGCCACCAGCTGGCGGAAAAGCGTGCGCCACTCGCCTTCGGCGCGGGCTTTGCCCACACCAAAAACAGACAGATGTTGATGGCCAAAGCTGCGGACTTTTTCGTTTTCGCGACCCAGCAGCACGTCGATCAAGTGTCCGGTACCATAACGTTGGCCCGTGCGATAAATCGCTGACAGCGCCTGACGCGCTGGTTCGGTGGCATCCCAGGTCTGCACGCCATCCACGCAGTTGTCGCAATGCCCGCAAGGTTGTGGCATTTCTTCATCAAAGTAAGCGAGCAGGGTCTGACGGCGGCAGCGGGTTTCTTCGCACAGCGACAGCATGGCGTCGAGTTTGTGGTGCTCCAGACGCTTGTGTCGCTCGTCGCCTTCGGAGTTTTGCAGCATCTGCTTGAGCATCACCACGTCTTGCAGGCCGTAGGCCATCCAGGCATCCGCCGGCAGACCATCACGGCCTGCGCGGCCGGTTTCCTGGTAATACGCCTCTAGGGACTTGGGCAAGTCCAGATGCGCAACGAAACGCACGTTGGACTTGTCGATGCCCATACCGAACGCAATGGTGGCTACCATGATCAGCCCTTCCTCGTTGAGGAAGCGCTTCTGGTTGGCAGCCCGGGTGTCGCTGGGCAAGCCGGCGTGATACGGCAAGGCCGGGAACCCCTGATCGCAGAGGAACTGCGCGACTTCATCGACTTTTTTACGGGACAGGCAGTAGACGATGCCCGCATCGCTGCGGCGCTCCGACAAGAACGCCAGCAACTGCTTGCGCGGCTGCTCTTTGGGCACGATGCGATAGAAAATATTGGGACGGTCGAAGCTCGACAAAAAGCGTTCGGCATTCTGCAAATGCAGGCGAGTGACGATCTCTTCGCGGGTGCGCTTGTCGGCCGTGGCCGTCAGGGCAATTCGCGGCACAGTGGGAAACACTTCAGCCAGTTGGCCCAGCTGCAGGTATTCAGGGCGGAAGTCGTGGCCCCATTGCGATACGCAGTGAGCTTCGTCGATGGCAAACAAGGCGATGTCCAGGCTCTGCAAAAACGCCATCATGCGCGGCTGCACCAGACGCTCCGGCGCAAGATAGAGCATCTTGACTTCGCCACGCTTGATACGGTTGGCCAGCTCGCGCTGCTGCTCGGCACTGAGGGTCGAATTCAAGGACGCCGCGGCCACCCCGAGTTCCTCAAGGGTCGCGACCTGGTCGTCCATCAAGGCAATCAGCGGCGATACCACCACGGCCAGGCCATCGCGCAGCAAGGCCGGCACCTGGAAGCACAGGGACTTGCCGCCGCCGGTGGGCATCAGCACCAGGGCGTCGCCACCATTGGCCACGCGCTCAATAATGTCACCCTGGCGGCCACGGAAACTGTCGTAGCCGAAGATGTCTTTGAGTACGCGTTGAGCCTGTTCGAGCATAGAAACTCCAGAAATCGCCGAAACACCCCTGCGCCAGCACGATCCGCCGCGCCCGCAAGCCTCTAAAAGGCTCGGACCCAGGCCACCGGTACGCGACATTTAACGCAGGGCATCACAAAACGCGGCAGTATACCCGAGCACTCCCCCGCTGCGGGGGGTGTAATTGCAACACCGATAACCGGGAACTGATGGCAAATGTGCCCTGCGACTGGCTTGGAAGCTCAAGAAAGCCTAGAATTCACTATCGTTTATTTACTAGGTAACACTTAATGTCCTTCGCTGAGCAACTAACCCGCCTGCAAGCCTTCCTCGACGCCGACGAGCTGCATGACGAGGCGCTGGACTACGTGGCCACCCACGGCTATCTGACTGCCCTGTCCATCTGTTCCGAGGAAGTGCCAGAGCGCGAATGGATCGACGCGATCTTCTCCGAAGCCCCGCACTACAAGGACGACGCCCAGCGCACCGAAATCGAAGGCACGCTGATCCAGCTCAAGGCTCACATCGCCCGTCAACTGGCGTCCGATGAAGAGTTCGAACTGCCATGCGACCTGGATCTGGGCGACGAGCCGGATGATTCCGACCTGCGCGGCTGGTGTGTAGGCTTTATGGAAGGCGTATTCATGCGCGAAGCCGCCTGGTTCGAAACCGCCGAAGAAGAAGTCAGCGAAATGCTGCTGCCAATCATGGTGGGCTCGGGCCTGTTCGATGATCAGCCAGAATTCGAAGACATCGCCAAAGATGCCAACCTGATGGACGACATGATCGTTCAGATTCCGGAAGCGCTGACCGCCCTGTACCTGCTGTGCCAGGCGCCAGACGAAAAGCCGGCGATCCTCAAACCGCGCCACCACTGATCCTTTAGTGGTTCAGCCCCCACTCGGCAACCGCCCGCGGTTGCTGCGCTACGCTTTGTTTGCCATTGGCTGGCTGAGCGTAGCCCTGGGGGTGATCGGCATATTTCTGCCGGTACTGCCTACAACCCCCTTTCTGCTATTGGCTGCCGCATGCTTTGCGCGCAGTTCGCCGCGTTTTTATCAATGGCTGGTCGAGCACCCACGGCTCGGGCCATGGATCCGCGACTACCTGGACGGTAATGGCATCCCGCTCAAGGGCAAGGTCTACGCCATTGGCCTGATGTGGCTGAGCATTGGCCTGTCCTGCTACCTGGTACCCTTGCCATGGGCCCGGGGCTTTATGCTGACCAGTGCCGTGCTGGTGAGCATCTACATCCTGCGACAAAAAACCCTCGAAAAACCCTGAAACCCTGTGGGAGCGGGCTTGCTCGCGATCGCCCCAACTCGGTTTCCCTGACATACCCCGCAACCTGCATCGCGAGCAAGCCCGCGCCCACAGATTACGACTTGTGCCCGTGATTTTTCAGATAGGTATCGGCGCCCATCGCTTCGATCTGGCCTTCAATCAGCGCCTCGAACGGGCGCAGCAACGGCGTGAACGAGGTGGCCGGCTCCAGAATTTCCAGCGCCTGCACAATCGCTTCCAAAGTAGACAGGGCACCCGGCCCCGGCGCCTTGCGCAACCGGTAACGTGACACAGCGCCCTCGGGCAACGTCACCCGCGGCAATTGCGCCAGCAGCGGATTAAGGTGCAGCAACTTGCGCGCCTTGCGCCAGGTGCCATCGGGTACCACCAACAGCAACGGCAGGTCTTGCTCGCCGACAACATCGGCCACGATCAGTTGCGCATCGTCACCGGGGAACAATAACCGCGCCCGATACCCCGGCGGGTTGAGCAAGGTTGCCAAATCTTCGAACACCTCGCCAACCACCAATTGTGCGTTGGTCAGCCCCAAGGCTGCCAGTCGGGCGGTGTTCAGTGCGTGATTGACCTCACTGGGGTGCTGCAACAGCAACACGCGGGTACGGCTTGCCAGTTGTGGAATAAGTTCGCACAGGCAGTGGGACTGCGGGCGCATACAGCGCGGGCATTGGGCTCGGGACATAGAGTAAACGGGCTCGTTCAAGGTTTATGAAGCTGGGCTTTGAGCAGGTCGCGAAACGTCTGGATCAAGGGTTCGCGGCTGCGACCACGGCGCACGATCATCGAGAACGGCGCCTGATAGCCAAAGGTCGCGGGGAGCAGCACGCGCAGGTCACCCTTCTCCACCCAGGGCTCGGCATAGTGTTCGGGCAGGTAACCGATGTAGGCGCCCGAGAGCACCAGAATCAGCTGTGCCTCCATGCTGTCCACCGTCGCGGCGCTGTGCTTGAAGCCGTGGCGCGCCAGTTCAGCCTGGCTCCAGTAGCCGCGCCCGACCATCCGCTGCTGGGTAATCACCGGCCCGGGGATACGCCGTTCACTGAACAGAGGGTGTCGCGCGCTGCAGTACAGCCAGTGCTGCTCGCGGTACAACGGCTGGTAGACCAGCCCGCTCATGCGCGTGGAAAACGCTCCGATGGCCAGGTCCAGGCGATTGTCCTGAACCCCGAGCTGCAATTCATACGGGCTCATCACCGATAAATGCAGGTGCACCGCTGGATGCTCCTGGCTATAGGCACCAATGGCCTCGGCAAAGGGCAAGGCCTTGTCGTTGACCGTCGAGTCGATCACACCCAGGTTCAGGGTACCGCGCAACTCACCCTTGAGCGCTGCCGCGTATTGCTCGAAACCTTCCAGTTCGCCCAGCAGGCGCAGGGTTTCCTGATGGAACAACTCGCCCTTGCTGGTCAGGCTGAACCCGCCACGACCGCGATGGCACAGCACCAGCCCCAGATTGGTTTCAAGCTGGCTCATATAAGTGCTGATGGCAGACGTCGAGAGGTTGAGCGCCTGCTGGGCATTGGCGAACCCCTGGTGCCTGACCACGCTGGCAAAAATTCGCAATAGTTTCAGATCGGGTAAAGCGTTGGCCATCAGTAACTCACTTTCCACCGTGGGAGCGGGCTTGCCCGCGATACAGGCGCCCGGGTTTCAGCCTGCTCTGTGGTGATGCATTCGCGAGCAAGCCCGCCCCCACAGGCAATGATGAATGATCAAAGTCTACCGCTATCAGTTTAGAAAAACCTGAACTAAGTATTTGTTCGCAGCGATTCTTCCCGCCTCGTACCTTTCGCAGAATCGAGCGCCATAACTCCTACAAAACGACGAGGCCTTACCCGTGGACAAAATTCTTCATCAACCACTGGGCGGTAATGAAATGCCGCGCTTCGCCGGCATCGCCACCATGATGCGCCTGCCCCACCTGCAATCGGCCGCCGGCCTTGACGCTGCTTTTGTCGGTGTGCCCCTGGATATCGGCACTTCGCTGCGCGCCGGCACCCGCTTCGGCCCCCGCGAAATCCGCGCCGAATCGGTAATGATCCGCCCGTACAACATGGCCACCGGCGCCGCCCCCTTTGATTCATTGTCGGTTGCCGATATCGGCGATGTGGCGATCAACACCTTCAACCTGCTGGACGCCGTGCGCATCATCGAAGAAGCCTACGACGAAATCCTTGAACACGATGTCATCCCCATGACCCTGGGCGGTGATCACACCATCACCCTGCCCATTCTGCGGGCCATCCATAAAAAGCACGGCAAGGTTGGCCTGGTGCATATCGATGCCCATGCCGATGTAAACGATCATATGTTTGGCGAGAAAATCGCCCACGGCACCACCTTCCGCCGCGCCGTGGAAGAAGGTCTGCTGGACTGTGACCGCGTGGTGCAGATCGGCCTGCGTGCCCAGGGCTATACCGCTGAGGACTTCAACTGGAGCCGCAAACAAGGGTTCCGCGTGGTGCAGGCCGAAGAGTGCTGGCATAAATCCCTGACGCCATTGATGGCCGAAGTGCGCGAGAAAGTCGGTAACGGCCCGGTGTACCTGAGCTTTGATATCGACGGCATCGACCCGGCCTGGGCGCCGGGCACCGGCACCCCGGAAATCGGCGGCCTGACCACCATCCAGGCAATGGAGGTGATCCGCGGTTGCCAGGGCCTCGACCTGGTCGGCTGCGATCTGGTAGAAGTCTCGCCGCCGTACGACACCACCGGCAACACTTCATTACTGGGCGCCAACCTGCTCTACGAAATGCTCTGCGTGCTGCCCGGCGTAGTACATCGATAAGGACATCTCTGCGGTGCCAGCAAGCCTTGCGCTTATGGCACCAAGCCACCGTGCTTTAGCTGCATCCATAAAAAAAATAATCGGAGATTCGCCATCATGGCTCTAGATCTACTGGTCGTCCTTATCTACGCAGCGGCAATGCTGGTGCTCGGTTACTACGGCATGCGCAAGGCCAAAACCCACGAAGACTATCTGGTTGCCGGACGAAATCTGGGACCCACGCTGTATATGGGCACGATGGCCGCCACCGTTTTGGGCGGTGCCTCTACCGTCGGCACCGTGCGCCTGGGCTATGTTCACGGGATTTCCGGCTTCTGGCTATGTGCCGCTCTGGGTTGCGGGATCATCGCGCTGAACCTGTTTTTGGCCAAGCCGCTGCTCAAACTGAAAATTTTTACCGTCACCCAGGTGCTGGAAAAACGCTACAACCCGATGGCCCGCCAGGCCAGTGCGGTGATCATGCTGGCCTACGCACTGATGATCGGCGTGACCTCAATCCTGGCCATCGGCACCGTTCTGGAAGTGCTGTTCGGCCTGCCTTTCTGGATCTCGGTATTGATCGGTGGTGGCGTGGTGGTGATCTACTCCACCGTGGGCGGCATGTGGTCGCTGACCCTGACCGACATCGTCCAGTTCGTGATCAAGACGGTCGGCCTGATGTTCGTGCTGCTGCCCATCTGCCTGTACCGCGTCGGCGGCTGGGACGAACTGGTGAGCAAGTTGCCAGCCTCGAACTTCAGCTTCACCAGCATCGGCTGGGACACGATCATCACCTACTTCATGATTTATTTTTTCGGCATCCTGATCGGCCAGGACATCTGGCAACGGGTGTTCACCGCCAAAACTGCCAAAGTGGCCAAGTATGCTGGCACATTCGCCGGGTTCTACTGCATCCTCTATGGCCTGACCTGTGCACTGATCGGTATGGCCGCACACGTGCTGATTCCCGACCTGGATAACGTCAACAACGCCTTTGCCGCCATCGTCAAAGTGTCGCTGCCAGACGGTATTCGCGGGTTGGTGATTGCAGCAGCACTGGCGGCCATGATGTCCACCGCCAGCGCCGGTTTGCTGGCAGCCTCCACCGTACTGACCGAAGACCTGTTGCCAAGGCTGCGCGGCGGCAAGCAGTCGAGCCTGCGGATCAACCGCCTGTTTACCCTGCTGACGGGCATTGCCGTACTGGGTATCGCGCTGGTGGTGTCTGATGTGATCAGCGCCCTGACCCTGGCCTACAACCTGCTGGTGGGCGGCATGCTGGTGCCATTGATCGGCGCGATTTTCTGGAAACGCGCCACTACAGCGGGCGCCATCTCCAGCATGAGCCTGGGTTTTATCACCGCATTGATCTTCATGATCAAGGACGGCCTGGACGCCAACACCCCGATCTACTACAGCCTGGCCGTGGCACTGGCAAGCTTTGTGCTGGTCAGCCTGATAGATCGGCGCCCTGTGGCGGTGGCCAGCGTCGCCTGAGAAGGTCTTTCTTGAGCGGGTCCGACGTTCCTGTTCGTACCCGTTTTTCTGCCGATCTCATTTCATACAACCGCAAACACCAATACCCCGCCCACGCAGCGCCTTGTCGCTGCCAGCCCATTAGTCAGTCCAACTACGCTTGAAAAGCGGCTACAGGGGATGTAGCCGCTCAACTTCAAACTACCTGTGATTGATTAAATGGACTTAACACCATGACCCACTTCAAGACGTACCTGGCTATTGCCGTGGTGGCCACCACCACGATGCTCACCGGCATGAATGCTCAAGCCGATGTCACCACACTGACATTCGAGATCATCAACAACACCTCCGGGCCGCTCAAACTCAATCGTTCAAACTGGAACCTGTCGCTGGTCGAACCTGGCTACTTTGATGTCGATCCGTTAAGCGAGCATTCGATTGCAGTCAGCTATAAAACCAGCTTCGGCTACCCGCGCAAAACCCCTGCGATACTTCGCGAAGTCTTTTCATACGCCAATGGCAATCGGGAATGCACCTTTAACACAGCACTGCGGGTTACCCAGTCATTTGGCGTATTCAAACCCACACTGAGCTCTACACGATCTGCCAGTGCAACCTCGACGGGTATGGATGATGCGAAATGTGAAGCGCGAATAACGGAGAAAACAGACCAGGCGCCGCTAAACTACAGCGTGCGTTTTACCATGGGCTGACAAGCCCTGATGGATGGGGGCAGTTCACACTGCCCTTGTGTTGCCTGCAGCCCTTCACCCCTCTCGCCGGCAATCACCGGGAGCCGTGAACGGCACGCGACGCAAACGCAACTTTAGCGGCGACGTTGCGGACGACGACGCGGATCCTCGACAGGGATAGGCACAGGTTGCATTGGCGGCTCGATCAGGCCGAGGGCCACGCCCAGGTCATGGAGCCAGGTTTGCAGTTTGTCTTTCATATATCCCCCTTGGGGTCACTCGAGCGACGGGAATTCAGTGGTCGCTTCGTACAGATAATAGTCCTAAGTACTACAAGATGCTTGCTTAAGGTCAATGAACTTTAGGCTAAGTCGCCCCATACATCGGATTCAGGCCAGCACTTGAAGTTGCAGCGATTAATCATGAACTGGCAGCGAACGGGCCTGTTGCAGCTGTATCCAGGCATTCAGGTTTGCCCCCATCATGCCTTTTCGCCACATCAGCCAGGTCGTGGCGCATGCAAAAGGTTGTTTCAAAGGGTGTACACGGACATTTTCACGCCCCGGCAAGCTGGCCAGCATCGAAGCCGGCATCAATGCGACCCCCGACCCCGCCGCCACGCACGCCAGCATGCCTTGATAGGATTCAATCTCCATTACCCGGCCCATGGCTGCGCGATCACTGGCGTACCAGGCTTCAAGCCGGGCCCGATAAGAACAGCCCTGGCGAAAAGTAAACACTTCACGCCCCTGCACATCCTTGGCGTGGGTGATCTGCGGATGATCCAGATCACTGATCAGTACCAGGCGCTCGTCACAAAACTCCACCCCGTCCAGGCCTGCCAACTCCAGCGGGCCATCCACCAGGGCGGCATCCAGGCGCCCGCCCAGCAGCCCTTCGAGCAACTCGCCGCTGGGTGCCGATTGCACATGCAGATTCACCGCCGGGTAGGTGCGATGGTAGTGCGCCAGCAGGTTCGGCAAATGGATTGCCGCAGTGCTGTACATGGTGCCCAGGGTGAACTTGCCCGAAGGCACGCCACCCTGCACCGCGCTCAGCGCTTCATCGTGCAGGGCAAACAAACGTGCGGTGTAATCCAGCAGCACCTGCCCTGCCGGAGATAACTGCAAGCGCTGACGCTCACGCATAAACAGTTCGACCCCCATCTGCTCTTCCAGTTGCTTGAGCCGGGTCGACAGGTTGGAAGGCACTCGGTGCAGACGCTCAGCCGCACGGGTGATCGACCCTTCTTCAGCCACGGCCTGAAAAATACGTAATTGGCTGAACTCCACACGATTCTCCAAAACAGAATAAGTAGATCACTATTATTCATTTTTAGAGAAAGTCAAATACCACTAGCCTGACGGTCATTGTTCATTATCGGGAAATCCCAGCATGTCGCCCCTGATTCGCCTGCTCGCCAGCCTTGTTGCACTCATGATGGCCATGGGCATTGGCCGTTTTTCCCTGACGCCGCAACTGCCGCACCTGATCAGCGAAGGCCAGATCGACCTGACCGGCGCAGGGCTGATTGCCGCCGCCAACTACCTGGGTTACCTGCTCGGCGCCCTGGATGCCATGCGCGCCAGGCGCCCCGACCAGGTGCGTAACCGATTGCATACAGGCCTGTGGCTGTGCGTTGGGCTGACGCTGGCGTCGTACTGGGCCCAGGGGTTTTGGGCGCATCTGTTATTACGATTCGGCTCCGGGATCGCCAGTGCCTGGGTGATGGTGATGATCACCGCACTGAGTCAGCACATCGCTATCACCGCCAACCGACCGCGTCTGGGCGCTCTGGTTTTTGCCGGGCCCGGTCTCGGGGTGATGCTGACCGGACTGCTGGCCCTGGCCGCCAATTTAACCGGGCAAGACTCGGCCACGCTCTGGATGATTTATGCCCTGGCGGCACTGCTGATGTTGCTGGTGATTTTGCCCGCGCTACCGCAACCCGCTGCACTTGCCGCCCGGCCTCAAACGATGCAGCCCGATAACCGGCAACCCGGGATCGCCCGTCTGGGAGCAATTTATGGGCTCTATGGCCTGGGCTATATCATCCCGGCGACATTTTTATCCCAGATGGGCAATGCCCGGTTTCATGGCCAGTGGCAAGCCGATCTGTTCTGGCCAGCATTCGGGCTATGTGCTGCCATTGGCGTGGCACTGATCAGCTTTCGTCGGCCGCGCCCTGCTACCACGCGCTTCTGGCTGATGGGCGGGTTATGGATTCAAGCCCTTGGTGTGCTGGCGTGCCTGCTTCCGAGCAGCGCGGGGCTGGCACTTGGTGTAATCCTCTGCGGCACACCGTTTCTGGCCTGCATGCCGCTGGTGATGCAGTGCTCACGGGATCTGGCGCCCAATGCCACAGCGCGCAATGCGGCCATGCTGACCGCCTGTTTCGCCGTGGGCCAACTGTGCGGGCCATTGCTGGCTGCATTGAGCAGCCATTTCAGCGGCGGCTTGCAACCGGCACTGATCATCGCGGCCAGCGGGCTGCTGCTAGCGGGCACTCTGGCCTGGCAGTCGGTCAGCCCCCCAGCAGAGCACGCACTTTGCGACGCACCCACTGCTCGGCGCTGACAAACGTAATACCGCACAGCACCAGCACTGCGCCCACCACAAAGTTGACGCTCAGAGGCTCATGCAGCACCAGCACACCGAATGTCACTCCGAACAGCGGGGTCATGAAGGAGAACACCGCCAAGTTGGAAGCCATATAACGCTTGAGTAACCAGAACCACACCAGATAACTGAAGAACGACACGACCAGCCCTTGAAACAGCACACTGGCCACCGCCACGGTGGTCAGGCTGACGTGGCTGATCTGGCCGCTGAAAGCGGCAATCACCAGCAGGCCGAAAAAACCGACAATCAACTGATAGAACAGGGTCAGGGTCACAGGTGCCTCCGACAACCGCGAGCCGCGCACCACCACCGTGGTCGCGCCCCAGGCCATGCCCGCCAGAATGGCGTAGGCATCGCCCAGCAGCACGTTGCGGTCCATGTCAGCAAACGACATACCGCCCGCGAATGAGAAGGCAATCCCGGCAAACGCGAGCAATATCCCCAGCCATTGCAAAGGCCGCAAGCGCTCGCTGGGCAACAGCCAGTTAATCCCGAGTGCGGTGAAAATGGGCGCGGTATAGAGAAATACCGACATATGCGCGGCACTGGTCAGTTGCAGGCCTTCGGAAATAAAGAAGAACTCCAGGCCGAACAGGCTGCCTGCCAGTAAACCGCCACGCCAGGTGGCAGGCACCTGGCTCCAGCCACCCTTCCAGCAGATCAGCAGCCCAACCAGCAGTGCTGAAATACCGGAGCGCATGGCGGCCTGCATCACGGGTGCGATATCGGGTGCCGCCAGCTTGATGATGACCTGTTGCACACCCCAGATCAGGCACAATCCCAGCATCACTTGCAGTGCGAAAGCATCCGTTGCTCGCCGCGAAACACTCATAGTTCACCCGAAAAAAGCCACACCTAAAAAGGTCGAAAACAATCAGGACGCCAGCTTGCGTGCCGCCCAATAACCCGACAGGGCTGCAAGACAGGTCAGTAACCCGCCCCAGGCCATGTCCATCAATGCCAACTGGGGCGACCAGCCTTGCAGCGTGGCCCAGTTAGTCATGTCATAGGTGCCATAAGCCACCAGCCCGAAAAACGCACCTGCCAGAGCAGCCCTGCGCGCACTGGCCCGGGCAAGGGCCGGCAATACCACAAAGAACACCACGCCCAGCACATACAGCAGGTAAAACACGATGGCCGGGCCCCACTTGGGTTGAGCCAGCATCAACGAACCCAACAGCTCTTTATAGGTAGAGCTCATAAGCAGGCCCAGCCACAGGCCGTCAAGCACCAGAAAAGCCAGTAACGCACCAATATACGCCCACACTGCCTTGCTCATGTCGCCAGCCCCTCGTGTTGGATCAGATCAGTTCGATACGGTCCGGGTGGATCGCAATCTTGCCTTCCTTGTAGAGCGCACCAATGGCTTTCTTGAAGTTGCCCTTGCTGACGCCAAAATGAGTACTGATGACTTCAGGGGCACTTTTGTCGCTCACGGCGAGCACACCGTTGTTGTCGCGCAACTTGCTGAGGATCTTCGAATTCAGGCTGCTGGCTGCTTCCTGGCCAACCGGTTGCAGGCTCAGGCTGATCTTGCCGTCCGCACGGACTTCCTTGATATAGCCCTTTTCCTGCTTGCCCGCACGCATGAACTTGAAGATTTCATTCTTGTGGATCAAACCCCAGTGCTTGTTGTTGATCACGGCTTTAAAGCCCATGTCCGTGGCCTCGGCCACCAACAGATCAACTTCCTGGCCGACCTGATAATTGGCCGGGGTTTTGTCCAGGTAGCGGTCCAGACGGGCAGTCGCGGTGATACGACGCGTGTGCTTGTCGAGGTAGACGTGCACCACGACATATTCGCCGGCGGTCATCTGGCGCTTTTCTTCGGAATACGGCAACAGCAAATCTTTTGGTAAACCCCAATCGAGGAATACGCCGATGCTGTTAACTTCAACCACTTTCAAGCTGGCAAATTCACCGACTTGAACTTTTGGTTTTTCAGTGGTGGCAATTAACTTGTCAGCGCTGTCCAAATAAACAAAGACGTTGAGCCAGTCTTCATCTTCGCTGGGAATATCTTTTGGAATATAACGATTGGGCAACAGGATTTCGCCGTCAGCCCCACCATCCAGATACAAACCGAAGTTTGTATGTTTAACCACTTGCAAACTGTTGTAGCGACCGATTAAAGCCATGTCCAATACCCTCATTACGTAGGCGGCATTCTACCCGAGTTTAGGGGGGCAAATTGGAGTGCCGCAGCCCGCCATCCAAAAAATCTGCGAAAGGTTTGATTTATCAGGTTTTTCCAACGCGCCTTGGACGCCACTCGTCAGCCTGGCGGATGCTCAAAGGCCATCTGCGCACGGCCGGACACGTATACAAAACCTCCCGCGTTATGAATTAAAACAGCGAGTTAGCCGACAATTATGCAGTCGTTCATGCTGACTCATACTGCACCGATATTATTTTACGAAGATATTTAACAAGCAATTGTCAAGTATTTCAGGTACTATCACTGGCCAAGTTATTTTCTACAGGTCAATAGCCGCCATGCGTGTAAAAGCATCCGCCAGCAAAGCAAAGCCAGCTCCCGCTGTTGAAACCAGTGATTCCATCAATGCTCAAATCGAAGCATTCCTGAAATCCGGCGGCGAGATTCAGCAAATCAGCAAAGGCGTCAGCGGCCAAACTTTCGGCCCGTCCAAGCAAATCACGCTCGGCAAGAAGTAATACCCCCTCGCTTCATCTGGTCCTTATGCGCTTTGCCCTTCAAGGCGCTAGGACTCTCGATTTATCCCCTTTGTTCCCCTGCCCCGCCCCCGATTCGCATCGATAAATCGACGAACGGCACTTTGTTGCCGATATTCCTGCGTATGCTCCGAAGGCTCTGAATCAAGCCTTTGAGTCCAAATATGGAGCCGATCATGCTGACACGGACGGTGTTGCTGGCCAGCACGCTGCTGACCAGCACCATTGCAGACGCACAGGTGTTTTCCCGCGAGCTGGGCGACTTCGACCTGAAGCTGGCCACCCAGCCCAGCCGCAGCATGGCCCAGGGCCTGGTCAAGCCCACCAGCCCCGGCTCGACCTTTCATGGCGGCCTGGACCTGACCCACGACAGCGGCTGGTATGTCGGGCAATGGGCGCCCACCATGGGCATCAAGCCTGGCAGCAACCTGGAAGTGGATTCGTATCTGGGTTACAAGCGCCCCTTTGACCAGACCCTCAGCTATGAGCTGGGGGTGATCCATTACAGCTACCCCAAAGTCGACTCACTGGACAGCCAGCAGATCTTTGCAGGCCTCACCGTGCTGGGCACGCGCTTTGGCGCCGCCTTCAGCAATGATCCGGGGCGCCGCGACAGCACATTGTTTGCCGACCTGGGGGTCAACCAGCCCTTTGGCATCGGCGTAAGCATGAAATACACCACCCACCAACTGGGCTCACCGGTGTCCATTGCCGACGGTGGCAGCGTACGCGCATTCAATGACTGGTCGATCAAACTCTCGCGCCCCTGGATGGGCATTGACCTCAACGTGATCTACAGCGATTCCAGCCTGGACGGCAGCGACTGCTCTGCCTACTCAGGACAGAACACCCAGTGTGATGGCTTACTGACATTTAAGGCCGAGCGGACGTTCTACTGAAACGCCCGGGTTTTGTCGGAGCGGGCTAGCTCGCGATGCAGACGGCGCGGTTTCCCAGTCACCCCACGATGACACCATCGCAGGCAAGCCAGCTCCTGCAGACATTGCGGCGCTCACAAAATCTGCGGCGTTTCAGGCAACAAAAAACCCGGCGCAGGCCGGGTTTTTTGTGAGCCATGCCAGCGATTTACTCAGCCGCTGGTGCTTCTGGCTTGCGGCGCTTGAGCGGCGCCATGCCGTCCTTGCTGACCAACGAAAGAGCGTCGGTCTTCGGGCGGTTGGCGATCTTGCGCTTGGTCGGTGCCTTGGCGCCCGACTTCTTCTTGACGCCCTTGGCGTCGGTCTTTTTCTTCTTCACACCAACAGCCTTACCCGAAGCCTTGACGTTTTTCGGGCCGCCGTAGACGCCTTTGACTTCCTTGATGGTACGGCGCTCGAAGCTTTGCTTCAGGTAGCGCTCAATGCTGGACATCAGGTTCCAGTCACCGTGGCAGATCAGCGAGATCGCCAGGCCATCATTGCCCGCACGGCCAGTACGACCAATACGGTGAACGTACTCGTCGCCGCTGCGAGGCATATCGAAGTTGATCACCAGATCCAGGCCTTCAACGTCCAGACCACGGGCCGCCACGTCGGTAGCCACCAGAATCTTGACGCCGCCCTGCTTCAGGCGATCGATGGCCAGCTTGCGGTCTTTCTGGTCTTTTTCACCGTGCAAGACGAACGCCTTGTACTCCTGAGCCACCAGGCGACCGTAGATGCGGTCAGCCATGGCACGGGTGTTGGTGAAAACGATGGCTTTTTGATAAGTCTCGTTAGCCAGCAGCCAGTTAACAATTTGCTCTTTGTGCTGGTTGTGGTCTGCAGTGATGATCTGCTGACGCGTGGTGGCGTTCAACTGGCTGACCTGGTTGAGCTGCAAGTGCTCAGGGTTGTTCAGTACCTTGCCGATCATCTCACGCAGGCCCGAACCACCGGTGGTGGCCGAGAACAGCATGGTTTGCTGACGGTTCGGGCACTCATCGACCAGACGTTGCACGTCTTCGGAGAAACCCATGTCGAGCATGCGGTCGGCTTCGTCGAGTACCAGAACTTCAACTTCTTTCAAGTCGAGGTTGCCGGCATTCAGTTGCTCGAGCAAACGGCCAGGGGTGCCGATCAGGATATCCGGCACCTTGCGCAGCATGGCCGCCTGAACCTTGAAGTCCTCACCGCCGGTGATCAGACCGGACTTGATGAACGTGAACTGCGAAAAACGCTCAACTTCTTTTAGCGTTTGCTGTGCCAGCTCGCGGGTCGGCAGCAAAATCAACGCTTTGATACTGACGCGGATTTTGGCAGGACCAATCAGACGATTCAGAATCGGCAGTACGAAAGCGGCAGTTTTGCCACTCCCGGTTTGAGCTGTAACCCGCAGGTCACGCCCTTCGAGCGCGAGCGGGATGGCCGCTGCTTGCACAGGCGTAGGCTCGACAAATTTAAGCTCGGCCACAGCTTTAAGCAGGCGTTCGTGCAGGGCGAAATCGGAAAACACGGGTGCTACCTCGAAGAAATACAAAAAATCAGCGGCATAGAGTAACGGTTTCGAGCGCCAAGGCCGAGTTACTTTGCACGAACGGCGTGAAACAAATGGTTTTTTAGGGTCTTTAGTCCAATCAGGGCCCACAAATCGCCCTGAAGTGCTCTAATCCCATGGCCATTTATTACCGGATATCGTTTTAGCTTATGGATACTCAAGCACTCTGGAGCCAAATCCAGGACCTGTGGGCCAATCTGGATCAACATCCCTGGGTTTCGGCCATACTGGGCCTGATCGTTCTCGTGGGCGTCGCCCTGCTGGCCGGTCATATCGCACGCATTATTATCCTGCGCGTGACCAAAATGCTCGGCCGCCAACCGGCCCTGCACTGGATCAATGATTTACGCGAACACAAGGTGTTCCATCGCCTGGCGCAACTGACTCCCTCGCTGATAGTGCAGTTCGGGCGCAATCTGGTGCCGGACATGAGCGACAACGGTCGCCACTTCCTTGGCAACCTGGCGCTGGCCATCACCATCTTCGTACTGACGCGGGTTATCAGTTCACTGCTGGACGCCTTGCTCAACATCTATTCGCGCACCAACTACGCCAAGACCCGCCCGATTAAGGGCTACATTCAGCTGACCAAAATGTTGCTGTATGTGTTCTCGGCCATCATCATTGTCGCGACCCTGATCGACCGCTCGCCAATGCTGCTGCTTTCCGGGCTGGGGGCAATGTCTGCGGTTATCCTGCTGGTCTACAAGGATACCCTGCTGTCGTTCGTGGCCAGCGTACAGTTAACCAGCAACGACTTGCTGCGGGTTGGCGACTGGATCGAAATGCCTCAGGTCGGGGCCGATGGTGATGTGATCGATATCACCCTGCATACCGTCAAGGTTCAGAATTTCGACAAGACCATTGTCTCGATACCCACCTGGCGCCTGATGTCCGAGTCGTTCAAGAACTGGCGCGGCATGCAGCAGTCCGGCGGCCGGCGGATCAAGCGCAGCCTGTTTATTGACGCAAGCGATGTTGCGTTCCTGACCGATGAGCAGGAGCAACGTCTGGAGGGAGTGCGCCTGCTGAGCGACTACCTGCATCGCAAGAAAGCCGAACTCAAAAGCTGGAATGAAGCCCAGGGCAACGTGGCAGCCATGTCAGCCAACCGTCGACGCATGACCAATATCGGTACTTTCCGCGCCTATGCCCTTGCCTATCTGAAAAGCCATGCCGATATCCAGCCGAACATGACCTGCATGGTGCGCCAACTGCAAACCACGCCTCAAGGCGTACCCCTGGAGGTGTACTGCTTTACCCGAACCACTGTGTGGGACGAATACGAACGCATTCAGGGCGATATCTTCGACTATCTGCTGTCAGTACTGCCCGAGTTCGGTTTAAGCGTGTACCAGCAACCAAGCGGCAATGACCTGCGCAAGGGGCTGTTGACCAGAATACCGATCGAAGAGTGATGTGTAGCCGCTGAGGAGTACAGAGAGGCTGCGAGAATCTGAAAGCCCTGCGGGGCTTGTCGCAGCCTCTTGTCTCGTCAGCGGCTACATGTTCAGGCGTGCTTGAACTGCGGGTCGCCAGTGAGTTTGAACAACAACTCGATGCCCTGCGGCCAGGTGCCATAGCCACCTTCGCCATTGATATGCCCGGCATTCTCCAACCATACCAGTTCACTCCCCCAGGCCTGGCTGAAGGCCTCGGCCCGCTCGCGGGTGACATAGGGGTCGTTGGTACTGGCTACGGTGATCGCATCAAAAGGCAGGGTATTGAGCGGCATGGGGCTAAAGCCTGAGGTCCCGGCCGGGTAGCTGTCGGCCTCGGTATCACTGGGCGCCACCAGCAACGCCCCGCGCACCCGCCTTGCCTCCTTGGGGTGCTGCTGGGCCCAGCGGGCTATCAGCGTACACGCCAGGCTGTGACCCACCAGCACTACAGGGCGCTCGCTCTTGGTGATTTTTTTATGCAGGTTCTGCACCCAGTCAACACAGGCGGGGGTTTCCCAATTGTCCTGCTTGACCCGATGCAAACCGCTGTAGCGCTGCTCCCAGTGAGATTGCCAATGCTCTGTTCCTGAATTGAACAGGCCCGGCAAGATCAACACCCTGACTGTCATTCCGACTCTCCCTTAAGGCGATAGATGGACTGAGATTGACCTTAGACCGTCACAGCCCTGCGGTCTAGCCGGCTTATCCAGACGGCAATCAATATCACCAGCCCGCCCAGGAACAACCGCCCCAGAGGCTCGTGTTGATTCCAGATCAACAGGCTGAAAAACAGACCCACCGGCACATGCACGTTGTTCATGACCGCCAGGGTCGCGCCACTGACCATGCAAGCGCCCTTGTTCCACCAATACAGGCCAAGTGCAGTGGAGACCAGCCCCAGAAACACCAGCACTCCCCACTGCAAGGGGGCTTCAGGCCAGAAATCGGCTTTGCCGAACAACACAAAAGCAGGCAGTACCACAGCCAGCGCACCCAGATAGAAGTAACCGAAGCGCCGGTAATGCGGCAAATCGCTCGGGTAGCGGGCGACCAGATGCCGGTACATCACCTGACCGGCGGCATAAGTGAAGTTGCCCAGTTGCAGGAGCAGGAAGCCCTTGAAAAATTCGGGGCTGATGGTGTCAAAACGAATGACCGCAGCCCCCATAACGGCGACCAGTGCCGCAACAAGCGCCCACGGGTTGAAACGGCGGTTGATTGCATCCTCGATTAGGGTCACGTGCAGGGGGGTCAGGATGGTGAATAACAACACCTCCGGAACCGTAAGCACTCGAAAACTCAAGTACAGACAGACGTAGGTGACACCGAACTGCAGCGCCCCGATCAACAGCATGCCGCGCATGAAACCGGGTTCGACCTGACGCCAGCGTGTGAGCGGAATAAATACCAGCCCCGCCAGTACCACACGCACCAGTACCGCAAAGTAACTGTCGACGTGCCCCGCCAGATACTCGCCAATCAGGCTGAATGAAAACGCCTGAATCAGGGTAACAATTAACAGATAGCCCATGAATCTCTCGCTCAAAAACCGTAGTTGCCTGTTCGTTTACGCCGTGGCGAATCCGAAAGAATGGGCGACCTTAGCGGGTTTGCCGGGGAAGTAAAATGCTGGCTTGCCAATCTCATCCGCTCCAGGGCAATTGAGACCTCAGGGCGCACAGCACTAGAAACCGGTCAGCCGCTTCCATTCCTGCAAGGCGTCCGGGCCCAGCGGCCTGAACAACGCCGGATCGTGAAAGAGTGCCTGCTGGATCTCAACCAGGTTCATGGTTGCGCTTTGACTCATAAACGGCACCAGTTGCCCGTGCCACAGGGCTCCGTCCGCGGTGAAATAGCCGCTTTTGTAGGGCCGTCCGGGATAAATCTGCGAGTAGATTTTTTCCGCGAAATAATCCACCACACTTTCGTCATAATTGACCCCCTCCCCGGAAATGACCTGCAAACCGGCTCTGCGATGAGAGGCCGCATGGACATACTCATGCACTACCGTGGAGCGCACCTTGTCGGAGTCCACCAGACCGTTTACCACATAATCCGGATGATCCGTGGCGATATGGATCTTGCCTTGCGGGGAGGTCCAGGCGACAGGGCTGGCTTTCGTAGAGGCCGCGTCGTAGGGGATATCCATCCTGACCGCCAAATCACTGGCCGTTGTCGAAATGACTTCAACGCCCTCCAGTTCGACATTGAACCGGGTGCGGATTTCCTGCTCAATTCGCTTGAAGTCGATGCCGCTCTCAACCTGCCAGGGGGTACTCGTCGGCAGCTTGTTCAGGTTGCGGTAAAGCTGCGGCCCGTCCGGCTCCGGGGTGAACAGGATCTCGGGGGCGGTCTCCCATTTCGATCTTGGCTTGGGTTGCAGAGTAATCTGCGGGGCCAGGTCCCAGACACCTGAGGTCTGGCCCTGAGCTGGCCTATACGCAACAAAGGGGCCAGCCTGTTCACCATCCGTATGCAACTGCCAGAATCTGTTTCTGACCCGCACCACCTCATAAGCCTCGGGCGGATCTCCAACCGCGATATAGGATCTATTGTCGAAGGTATGGACACCTGTTGTCGTATCGGGCTGCCGCCCTTTCAATGAAACGTCGCTGCGCCGGAATGTGGTCATGTCCCCCAATGAGGCCAGCCCGTTATCGTCCTGCAGTCTCCAGGTATGCAAACTGGCGGTCTCTGGCACTTCATCCCCCCCGCCCTTGATCCCTCTTCTTTTCCATTGCCCCGCAGCACCCGCTTCAGGCTTGGCAATTACCCCGCTGCTGAGCAGTTGCGAGGGATTGTCAGGACTTCTGACTCGCAGCAAGTAATAACCATCGGGAAGATCAGGGCTGGCAGAAACAAAGAATTTTTGCTGGCCGAAATGTACTGACCGGGCGCCTGAGGCCAAGCGCGGCCCATAGGGAAGACTGGATACAGGATCAATCAGGCGGTAATCACTGGTCGTGACGCTGCCCGTGTTGCGAACCTGCACGTTTTTAACATCACTGACCGTACGCAGCTCATCGCCCTGAGCCACAGGCTTCCAGGCCCCGGGATCCGCGATCGTTACCAGCCCCTGTTTAATGTCGTAACGCGCCACGCTTGAAAGGCTGGTCACTTGCCTGAAGTGCCCGAGACCTTTCTCAGCCAGACAAGCACCACCCTCAAGCAGTTTGACACCGCTCCACTTGAGCAAACGGGGCAAGCCATCCAGGGGGTTCAGCTCCTGAGCCAGAGACACCAGCAGGGTTCTGGCGAGCTTGCCCATCCGGGGCAACACGGCCTTGAAGCCGATCTTTCCAGCCAGGTTGATCACCCGCACTGCCCCCCCGGCAAATCTTACGACGGGGACCAAAAACAGCAGGTCCAGGAGCATCCCGAATGCCCCCGAAGCTCTGCGTTTCTGATCATCCGAAAGCAGATCCTCGATGCCCCCCCAAAATGGCGTAATCACCTTTAGCAATGACAGGGCAGGATGTGCCTGGTCAAAAGCCGTCACTCCCCGGGCAGCCGCACGAGCTTGCCCCTTGTCGATATAGAGCGGAATTAGCCTGGCAATCTGTTTGCTGCGCAAGGAGTTGAACGTATCGGGCAGATGACTGCTCGTCTCGTCTCCCGCTGGCACGCTACCAAGCTCCTCAATAATCAGCCTGGATCGGGAGGTCTCATGGGGCATGGGTTTGTGCCCGGTCCGATAGGCATTTTCGTCAATATTCAAAACCGTGCCATGCCGAAAAGTGTGGACCCAGGTGTGAATACCGATTTTCTTTGGAGCGATTACGCCTCCTACCAGCAATGGCTTGAGCCTTGGACTCTCTTGTATGTGCAGCGCCCTTGGGAAAATCTCGTAGAGATCACAGGTTTCTTTTTTGCACACTTCGAGAATAAACCCCTGACGCAACATCAGTGAGTCCGTGATTTCGGGGCTGTCCTCACTGACACTGCCGGTACTTTCAGCTCTGACTCGCAATACCCTGACATGGCTGTATTCAATGTCCTGACGCTGCCGCGGGGGCAGGCTGTCCAGTAAAAACCTGACAACCGCCTGTTGTGCTGCCACCAGCGCCGCTTCATAGGCATTGTACTGCCGGTTGAATTCCAGCTCGATATTCACCGGCAACTTCTTGAGCCGTGAGAAGCGCTCGGCACTTGCACGAACCTCCTCGGCACTCGGTATGGTGGCTGATGTGTAGGGCGGAAAATCCAGCTCCAGATGCTTGCCGGCAGCGTAAAGCTCAAACAGCGGCATTCTGCCCCTGGCAGCCGTGAACTCGCTGAAATAGGGATTCAGGCCGCGCCGGGCCAGCTCTTTTTTTGCAATTTCAAACCTGTTGGGGGCAGGTTTTAACAGGTCATTGGTTGCTTTGAAAATCGCGTGTTCATACGCATCCAGCGCTTGTACTGCGCGCTGGATCTCCACGCTGGAATAAGCAGCCAGGGGCATTTTAGGTACAACGCCATGCAGGGCCGCCCAGGCCATCAGTGGAGGCAGGCGCAAGGCAAGAATGGCTGAAGACTTCTCGCGGAGCAGAACCTGTTCCTGCTCGTTTGCTTTGGCGGAAAAAACGAGCCCCTGCCCCTGCTTGCCAGGCAACAGGATGACTTCCTGAAATGTCATGCGCAGTGTCGAGCCTGGCTCGATGGCATGCGCCAGTTCGGCACCATGGCGCAAGTTGACCCAACTGGGCGAACCGTAAGTCAGTTCGCCAGGAATATCGCGGACACTGAAATCCGGTGGCATGGCCGTTCGCAACAACCGCGCCAGCAACGCGGCAAACGCCGAGGATGCAGCTTGTCGCGAAGTAAGCAAAAAGGTCTCAAAATCGCTGCGGATCCACGCATAGGTCCTGCCCCATAGACGATCCGAGTGCAAATCGTAACCGGCCACTTCACCAGCCTGCGAGTATCGAAGCACAAGAGTCTTCCAGACCAGTTGGGTACATAGCGTCACCGGGCTGGTCTCACCATCGCGTGCGCCATGCCACCCCAGGACCTTGAGCAATTCGCGACCGAGACACTGACCGCATTCTGAAGTCAGCAGCTGTTGCAGCGCGACTGCAGGCCTGGTGTGAGCGAACCGGGCAGGGTCAAAATCAGGCAGGTAATGTGCCAGCAATTCCAGCGGCGGCAGAGCGTTAACACCTTGTGAAGGCTGCCGGGACGATATAAAACCCTTGACGGCATTCAGCAGCTTTCGCTCCTGATCCGCAGTGAGAAGGCAGTCAATCAGGGGCGTGCCCCGCTCCATACCCATACACCGAACTGCATACTGCTCTTCAAGATCGTTCAGTGCCTGCAGCCTGGCAGGAGCCGTAGTTGGGCCAGCCGGAATGACACGGTAGTACTCGAGCATTTCCGGCAGAGTTACAGACTCACCGTAATCAAAAAGATAGGTTTGCCCGTCACCCTGCAGGTAGGTCTCCAGATGCCCGCGCAGTCTGACCGGCAGTGTTTCTGCAAGCGGCAGGCGCTGGTACAGCACCTGTATAGCCTCGCCACGCAAGTCATCCTTGAACAACTGAAACTGGCGAATTACCTCACTGATGGCGCACTGCAGCTCTGAATGCATGGCTGGACGCAGCCTGCGCGAAGACGGTACAGCAGACTGCTTGAGCATTTCGGACATAGCCTGCAAGTCCGCCAAGGTAGCGTCTGCCTGCTGTTTGAACGTGTTTATCGGTTCATCTGGCACCGCCTCGGGTGCTACAGGCAATTGGTACTCGACAGCGATGTACCTCAATGGGCGAACAAGAGCCTGTATGCTTTCACGAAACTCCTGCGCTGCCATTTCGATGCAATTGTCACCTGCACAGATAAAGAAAAGATCTGCTTGGGCAAAAACGTTGAATGCCTCGAGATTGGCAACCATTTCACGTAGCACATCGCCGAGCGGACTGGTACTGACAAGCTGCAAATGCTCTGGATTTATCCTCCCGGCTGACAGATCTGTGACTTTGCTGTCATCGCGGTAACCCTTGAGATTCAGACTGTCCATATCGAATGGTGAAACCAGTGGCTGGATCAGGGGGAATGCCTGCACCAACCCGTCATTCAGGGCGGTGTTCCTGAACGCTTGCGCGATGTGCTTTCCCTGTCGGGCTGACTCGCACACCTGCAGCGCATGCCCGACACGAAACCTGGCCCTGAGATCAATTGCCTGCTCCAGATAAAGGGGCTCCACCGAGCCAGAACGGATCAGATGCGTACAACTGTCCTGCTGCCAGCTCAGCAGTGTTGTCAGGCAGTGGGCAAAGGCATCGCCGCCGGGTACACCCGGATAGTCCACAAGCGCACGTGGACGATGGGCAAAAACAGCGTCCCGGTGGCCCAACGCAACCCCGGCTCGCAACCAGGGATGGTTTTGTGGTTGATCCAGCCAGAGCGTCATGCAGTCACTGAACTCACTGCCCGAGGAAAACTCGATCAGTCCCTGACCTGCAATCAACAGGATGACACCCGCAGGACTGTAGATAGGCAGATCCCGCGGACTGCTGGTAAGAACCAGACATCCGGCAACCCGGGCCTCGATTTCAGGCACCCGCAGAAACAGCTCATACACGCCGGGGCTGTGCAGATCCATCGCATCGCGCACGCCGCCGGTTATCCCCTTGATCATGGCCGCCCCTTCAGCCGTCAAGGTGCCGTCGTGCAAACGCAGATTGGCTTCAGCGGCCCTTTGCCTGGCCATTCTTTGTGCCAGCCAGGCCTTGAGAGGCTCGTTCATCGGCAGGTCACGGGCATAGCGATTATCGGCGTCCTGCAGAAGTTTAAGCAGAACCCCAGGCTTCTCCAGACCGGAGTGACTGCGATAAAAATGGCCCGCACTGGCCGCAGGGTATGTCCAGGCAGTCATTTGGCCGTCCGTGCTCATGCCGTCCGGATGCGCAGCCAACTCGCCGCTCTCCCTGTAGGCCGCGAACAGCTGGACAATGCTGCGGCTCTCCCATTCATGGCCGGATACCCCCAGGACGCCGAAAACAAGTCGCTGCGGATCGACACCTGCCAGCTCATGGGGCGAGGCAACAGTCATGGCCGACTTGAGCCCGTCCAGCGGTGTACCGCTATAAAAAGCCGCTACCTGTTGCTGGTAGTTCAAGCTGGCCCGGACACCTACATCCTGCAACATGGCCACGAGCTCACTGCCGGTATTGTCGCCGCCAACAATGCGCGCCCCCAGATCCCCATAGACTCCCGCCTTGTCGAAGATACCGACCAACCCCTGAAAAACCGGCAGCTCACGGCTCGCCAGATATCGACTCAGTTCCTCACCCAGAGTCCGGGAAGTGGCGGGACTGGCAACCTGCTCGGTCTGATCCTGATTCCACACAAGCCGATAATCAGTGACATGCATTGCATCCAGGTCAAATGCTTGTGACACAAACGCAAAGCGCCGGTGCAACGTTGTGCGAAACGAATCTCTGGCGGCCGCAAGAAAAGTGGGCTGTCGGGATAGGTGGCCGGCAATGGCCAGCGCTTCTCTTTGGAGTTGCGCCTCTGGGCGGGACGAAAGCATGGACATGGCACACAGCCCTTAATCAGTGATGTTTTGCCATCCGATAAGGATCCCGGGCAAAACAATTAAAGGGCAAAGCTAACAGAGCATGGACCTGTAAAAAGATAGATACATAGCGCACTTGAAAGGCGTGAACATGCTTGTACGCAACAAATGCTCCAGACAAAAAAAGCCCGATCCAGCGCAAAGGCTGATCGGGCACGGGCACTCAATAAAGTGCAAAGGGAGGTTCGATGCGCGAACCGCATGCTTGAAGGAGCAATGAAACAATTAAGCCATCGGGCGATTATCTGTCGATTAACAGACTACGCGATGGCAGACAACCTGGCCTTGGCCTGATTCAAACCTTTCTCCTGGAAGTCACCGCCCAGGTTCATCCCTTCGGCATGGATAAAGGTCACATCGTGAATGCCGACAAAGGCCATGACCTGACGCAGATATGGTTCCTGATGGTCCGAGGTGCTACCCGCATATAGCCCGCCGCGAGCCGTCAACACGTATGCTTTCTTGCCGGTCAAAAGCCCCTGTGGACCGGTTTCGGTGTACTTGAAGGTCACCCCGGCGCGCAATACGTGGTCCAGCCAGGCCTTGAGCGTGCTCGGTATCGCAAAGTTGTACATGGGCGCCGCCAGCACCAGTACATCAGCGGCCAGCAACTCGTCGGTCAACTCATCGGAGCGCTTGAGGGAGGCGTGCTCGTCTGCACTGCGTTGTGCTTCGGGCTTCATCCAGCCACCCAACAGGTTGGCATCAAGGTGCGGTACCGGGTGCAGGGCAAGGTCGCGAACGGTGACCTGATCGGTCGGATGGGCTGCTTGCCACTGGCTGATGAACTGCTGGGTCAACTGACGGGAAAACGAGCCTTGCTGGCGGGCGCTACTTTCAATGATCAGAACATTGGACATGGCGGACAAGCTCCATCTGTAAATGCTGTAAGAATGGAGCCAAGATTAGGGGTCATTGATTCGATAAAAAAGCGCAATTACCTGCTACAACCTATCTATAAATCTGTTTGTTTAACGGTATCCTGTAACCACTCCAAAATCAGAGGAATTCATTGTGAAAGCGCCCCGCGTGACCCTTGATCAATGGCGCACCTTGCAGGCTGTGGTCGACCACGGAGGCTTCGCACAAGCCGCTGAAGTTCTCCACCGCTCACAGTCGTCTGTCAGCTATACCGTGGCCCGCATGCAGGACCAGCTCGGCGTGCCGCTGCTGCGCATCGACGGACGCAAGGCGGTGCTGACAGAAGCCGGTGGCGTGTTGCTGCGTCGCTCCCGGCAACTGGTCAAGCAGGCCAGCCAGCTCGAAGACCTTGCCCATCATATGGAGCAAGGCTGGGAAGCCGAGGTGCGCCTGGTCGTCGACGCAGCCTACCCCAACGCCCGGTTGGTGCGCGCCCTGACCGCTTTTATGCCGCAAAGCCGGGGCTGTCGCGTACGTCTGCGTGAAGAGGTTCTTTCCGGCGTCGAGGAAGTGCTGCTCGAAGGCGTGGCTGACCTGGCCATCAGCAGCTTCAATATTCCCGGCTACCTGGGTACCGAGTTGAGCACCGTGGAGTTTGTCGCCGTGGCCCATCCCGACCACCCGTTGCATCGCCTGCAACGCGAGTTGCATTTCCAGGACCTCGAAAGCCAGTTACAAGTGGTGATTCGTGACTCCGGGCGCCAGCAACCACGCGACGTTGGCTGGCTGGGCTCCGAGCAGCGCTGGACCGTCGGCAGCCTGGCCACGGCGGCTGCCTTTGTGGGCAGCGGGCTGGGGTTTGCCTGGTTGCCACGGCACATGATCGAGCGCGAGCTCAAGGAAGGTCTCCTCAAGCCGTTGCCGCTCAACCAGGGCGGCAATCGTCACCCGGTGTTTTTCCTGTACGCCAACAAGGACAAACCCCTGGGCCCGGCAACTCAAATCCTTGTCGAATTGTTGCGAACTTTCGACACGGCACCGCTCGAGGCACCTTTCGCCGCACCGCAGCAAGCGTGATGAGCAGTGGGCAGGAACCTGATTCGAGAATATCCTGTCCAACACCCGCCGCCCGTGAACATCTGCCATTGCAAGATGTGGCACGGGCACTGGTTCAATGCCCCCCAGCTTCACTGACGGTGCGGCATAGAACGGTCACCCAACTTTTCAGGATCACTGAACCATGCTTAAAAAAATTGCTCTTGCCGCTGGCGCCCTGCTGTTCGCTGCCAACCTTATGGCGGCTGAAACTGCCAAAGCGCCTCACGTGGTACTGGATACCAGCTTTGGCAAGATCGAAATCGAACTGGACCCGGTCAAGGCTCCGATCAGCACTGACAACTTCCTCAAGTATGTCGACAGCGGCTTTTACAACAACACCATTTTTCACCGCGTGATCCCGGGTTTCATGGTGCAAGGTGGTGGTTTTACGTCGCAGATGGTGCAAAAACAGACCCGCGACCCGATCAAGAACGAAGCCAGCAACGGCTTGCATAACGTTCGCGGGACCCTGTCGATGGCACGCACGTCGAATCCGAACTCGGCCACCAGTCAATTCTTCATCAACGTGGCAGACAATGCGTTTCTGGACCCGGGCCGTGATGCCGGTTACGCCGTTTTTGCCAAGGTGGTAAATGGCATGGACGTTGTTGACCAGATCGTCAACTCGCAAACCACCACCAAACAAGGCATGCAAAATGTGCCCATCGATCCGGTACTGATCAAGTCGGCCAAGCGTATCGACTGACAGGCGCTATCACGCAGGAAGCGCTGACTGGAAACAATACACGGTCGCTGCTGCCGCAGACGGCTATGCTGCCTTCGCCTGCAGCGACCGTGTTTTGCTCTGCCGGTCACACCACTATAAGGAGAGCCCGCGCTGCGGGCGTCAGTGCCAATGCTCTATCGTCGCTTCGAACAACTGATCGATATTTTTCGCGAAGCCCCCACTCCGGCTCCGCCCAGCACTGTCTGGGCATTTTATCTCTACTACCTGCGCCAGGTCTGGCCCGTGTTTGCCGCCTTGCTGGTGGTCGGGCTGATCGCGGCACTGATCGAAGTATCGCTTTTCAGCTACTTGAGCACGCTGATCGACCTGACCCAGGGCACGCCCAATACTGACTTTTTCAAGGTCCACAGCGGTGAGCTGATCTGGATGGCCGTGGTCGCACTGATCATCCGCCCGGTGTTCTTCGGCCTGCATGACCTGCTGGTGCACCAGACCCTGAGCCCCAGCATGACCAGCATGATCCGCTGGCAAAACCACAGTTATGTGCTCAAGCAAAGCCTCAACTTTTTCCAGAACGATTTTGCCGGGCGCATCGCCCAGCGCATCATGCAAACCGGCAACTCCCTGCGTGATTCGGCGGTACAGGCCGTCGATGCGCTGTGGCACGTCCTGATCTATGCCATCAGCTCGCTGGTGCTGTTTGCCGAAGCCGACTGGCGCCTGATGATCCCCCTGCTGACCTGGATCCTGTGCTATGTCGGGGCCTTGTATTACTTCGTACCACGGGTCAAGGAACGCTCGGTGGTATCTTCTGATGCACGCTCCAAACTGATGGGCCGCATCGTCGACGGCTATACCAACATCACCACCCTCAAATTGTTCGCCCACACAAACTTTGAGCAGCAGTACGCGCGCGAAGCCATTATCGAGCAAACCGAAAAAACCCGACTGGCCAGTCGCGTGGTCACCAGCATGGACGTGGCAATCACCAGCCTGAATGGCCTGCTGATCGTCAGCACCAGCGGCCTGGCGCTGTGGCTGTGGAGCCAGTCGCTGATCAGCGTCGGCGCAATTGCCCTGGCCACCGGCCTGGTGATTCGTATCGTCAACATGTCCGGCTGGATCATGTGGGTGGTCAACGGCATTTTTGAAAATATCGGCATGGTTCAGGACGGCCTGGAGACCATCGCCCAACCTGTCGCCGTGACTGACCGCGACCAGGCTCCACGCTTGATCGTCAACCGTGGCGAAGTGCGTTTTGAACACGTTGACTTCCACTACGGCAAGCGCAGCGGGATCATCAGCGACCTCAACCTGGTAATTAAACCCGGTGAAAAAATCGGCCTGATCGGCCCTTCCGGTGCCGGCAAGTCAACCCTGGTGAACCTGTTGTTGCGCTTGTATGACCTACAAGGCGGTCGCATCCTGATCGACGATCAAAACATCGCCGAAGTGACGCAGGAAAGCTTACGCGAACAGATCGGAATGATTACCCAGGACACCTCGCTGCTGCATCGTTCGATCCGCGACAATTTGCTGTACGGCAAGCCGGACGCCACCGACGAGGAGCTGTGGGAAGCCGTGCGCAAAGCCCGGGCCGATGAGTTTATCCCGCTGCTATCCGATGCCCAGGGCCGCACCGGTTTTGACGCTCATGTGGGCGAGCGCGGCGTCAAGCTGTCCGGCGGCCAGCGCCAGCGTATCGCCATTGCCCGCGTGCTGCTCAAGAACGCTCCGATCCTGATCATGGACGAGGCCACCTCGGCACTGGACTCCGAAGTCGAAGCCGCGATCCAGGAAAGCCTGGAAACCCTGATGCAAGGCAAAACCGTGATTGCCATCGCCCACCGCCTCTCCACCATTGCACGGATGGACCGTCTGGTGGTCCTGGAAAACGGCCGTATCGCTGAATCCGGAACCCACAGCGAGCTGCTCGCCAAAGGTGGCTTGTACTCGCGTTTGTGGCAACACCAGACCGGTGGTTTTGTCGGCATCGACTGAACCAAAAAAGCGCTAGCTGCAAAGCGCGTGGAGCACAACGCCAGCCCCCGATTTCAAAGGGGGCTGGCGTTTTTTATGGCACTGGAAAAAAAACCGGCGAGTGCTGTAATTAGTAAAGGATTCGGGAGAATCCTGTAGTAAATCGCAGGAGGCAACGCCGCTTCAATTGCTCGATGGATTTATCCATCCGGGATCTCCTCCATGACCTTGTTCAAACGTTCCGTCACTGAGTTGCTGGGTACTTTCTGGTTGGTATTGGGCGGTTGCGGCAGTGCTGTGCTCGCAGCCGCGTTTCCTGATGTCGGCATCGGCCTGCTGGGGGTGGCTCTGGCATTTGGCTTGACCGTGGTGACCATGGCCTTTGCCATCGGCCATATAAGTGGTTGCCATCTCAACCCGGCCGTGTCGTTCGGCTTGTGGGTTGGTGGACGCTTTCCTGCAAAAGAACTGCCTGCCTACATCATTGCCCAGATCCTCGGCGGCGTGATTGCTGCCGGGCTCCTGTACATGATTGCCAGTGGCAAACCCGGCTTTGATCTGGCTGCCAGCGGGCTCGCAGCCAATGGCTATGGCGACCACTCACCCGGGGGCTACTCCATGGTGTCGGGGCTCATCTGTGAAATCACCATGACCGCCATGTTTATCCTGATCATCATGGGCGCCACTGACAAACGGGTATCCGCGGGGCACGCCCCTCTGGCCATCGGCCTGGCGCTGACGCTGATCCACCTGATTTCGATCCCGGTGACCAACACGTCGGTCAACCCGGCGCGCAGCACAGGCCCGGCGCTGATCGTGGGCGGCTGGGCGCTTCAGCAGTTATGGATGTTCTGGTTGGCGCCAATGCTGGGTGCGGCCATTGGCGCACTGGTCTATCGCTGGCTGGGCAAGGAAGGCAGCTAAACGGCCGGACGCGAGGGTCAGGCCTGCCGATATGGCAGCGCCGACCTCGCCTCTTCAGCATACGCCAGCACACCGACCCGCTCACGCTGCAAAAAGTCACTTACGGCCGCCTTCAAGCCCTGATGGCGCAGGTAATGCCATGAGTGTGTGATCACCGGTTCAAAGCCGCGAATCAGCTTGTGCTCGCCCTGAGCACCAGCATCAAAACGCCTGATACCGTGGGCGATAGCGTAATCCATGCCCTGGTAGAAACACGTCTCGAAATGCAGGCGGTCAAACTCGCCAAGACATCCCCAGTAGCGACCATAGAGACTGTCGCCGCCGATCAGGCTGAACGCCATCGCAACCGGGGTCGAACCCTGTTTGGCCAGCACCACGCGAATCGATTCGGGCATGCGCTCGGCCAGCAGGCTGAAGAAATCCCGGGTCAGATACGGCGTTTGCCGTCGCACAGCATAGGTGTTGGCGTAGCAGGCGTAGACAAAATCCCATTGCGCTTCACTCACCTGCTGGCCTTCCAGCCACTCAAACTCAAACCCCTGCCCTGCCACTTGCTCACGCTCTTTGCGCATCTGTTTGCGCTTGCGTGAGCTCAGGGCATCGAGAAAATCCTGAAAGTCCCGGTACCCGCGGTTCTGCCAGTGAAACTGACAACCCAGCCGTTGCATCCAGCCGGGTTGTTGCGCCAGCGCCGTATCGGCCAGCAGGTCGGTGAAATTGATATGGGCGCTGGACAACCCTTCGATCTGCAGATAACCGGGCAAGGCCGCCAGCAGCTCAAGCCCGTCCTCGGCACGGGCGGCCAACAACCGGGGGCCGCTGACCGGACTGAACGGTACTGCCGCAAGCAGCTTGGGGTAGTACTCGATACCTGCCCGCTCACAGGCTTGCGCCCACTCGTGATCGAACACGTACTCACCGTAGGAATGCCATTTTCGATAACTGGGCAACGCCGCCTGCAACTGCCCATTTTCATAATGCAGTAAATGCTCGGGCTGCCAGCCTGAATGCGGGCCCAGGCTGGCACTGTCTTCCAGGGTACTGAGAAAGGCATGGCGCAAAAAAGGCTGGGCCACCGGCACCAGCGCATCCCATTCATGGGCGGGGATGGTGGACAGGCTGTCGAGTCGTTGAAGCGGCATTAATAGTCCTCAAGGCGCGGCGTAGACGCGATGGTATCACCCAACCACTGAATCGCTTCACTGTCACAGACTTGCTATCAGTCTGCCACTTTTCTGTCATATCCACCCGCGATACTGACGCCGCTTCTTAGAACACGGGGTTATGAGCGACCTGTTTGCCAACACGCTCATGACACGCCAAGCCTCGTTAACGTGAGCCCGTAAAGGGCCGATTTTTCTTGGGGTGGCTAGGGCCATCTCAGCACTGGGAGATTCATAATGCGTCTTGTATCTACACGGGTTGCTGCGGGACTGTGTGGTGGCCTGGTATTGGCCATGAGCGTTCCGGCCAGCGCTGCGGTCGATGCCAAACTGCTCGAAATGCTAAAAGCCAACGGCTCTATTTCGCCTGCACAGTACTCCGAGCTGCAAACTGAACTCGCCAGTGAGAATCAAGCCAAGCAAGAAGCTGCCGCCGACCAGGTGAAAAAATCCGATCTCAGTGCCTTCGAACAGAAAGTCGCCTGGGCCGCCAAAACCGAACTCAAGGGGGATGTACGGGTTCGTCAGGAAACCGTCAAGATCGACGGCGAATCCGATGGCAAGAACAAGGACCGCCAACGTATTCGTGCTCGCCTGGGCGCCTATACCGAAATCAACCCGCAGGTGAATACCGGTATCCGTATCGCCACTGGCGGCGGTGACGATGCACGTTCCACCAACCAGGATCTGGACAACTACTTCGACAAGAAGCAACTGTGGCTGGACATGGCGTTCATCGACTACCACCCGACCGCCGTCAAGGACCTGCACCTGATTGCCGGCAAGATGCCACAGCCGTGGGTCAATATGGGCGATGTAATCTGGGATAGCGATATCAACCCGGAAGGTCTGGCCGCCACTTACAAACACAACCTGGGCAACAGCGGCGTCGAAATGTTTGGTAGCGCCGGTTACTACACCCTCAAGGACAACGTTGACGGCGAAGGCGTGCAATTCAAGCACGACCTGAGCCTGTACGCCGGCCAGCTGGGTGCTCGCTTCGCCCCTACCGACAGCCTGAAAGTGACCTTGGGCGGCAGCGTTTACAGCTACAACAACGACAAGGACAGCAAGTGCCCGACCACCGGGACCAAGACCACCCCATGTGCACTCGGCGTCAACGGTAACAGCACTGACGAGTTCCGCCTGTACGAAGGCTTCGGCCAGGTCGATATCGCCAACCTGCCCGTGCCGCTGTCGCTGTACGGCCAATACGTGCATAACGCTGCCACCGACAGCGATCAGGATGATGCCTGGTTGGTGGGTTTCAAATCCAAGCTCAACGCCTTCAGCCTGGACTACAACTACCGCGATATTCAGCGTAACGCCGTGGTCGGCGCTTTCACCGATTCTGACTTCGCCAACGGTACTACCGGTTCCCGCGGTCACAAGTTCAAAGTGGGTTATGAAATCGACAAGAACTTCGGTGTCGGCGTGACCTACTTCCTGACCAAGGCCGACTACGCGACCTCCACCCAGAAAGATGCCAAGGCCAACACCTTGCAGCTGGACCTGGAAGCCAAGTTCTAAAAGAAAGGTTTACTCAATAGACAAAACGCTGAAGTCATTCAGCGTTTTGTGCCGTAAAAGCAGAGCGAGGATGCCGTCGGCCCCCATCACATCCACCGACAGTGTTCTCGTTCATGCCCCGCCATCAGCGCGACTGCTCGCGCATCATTCGCTCAACCGTCTGCTCCAGATCCTCCGGTGGCGGTTCGGGAAGTTTTTGCAACGTGCCCCTCAACAAACGCATTTGCCTGATAAAACGCCTGCAGTTCGGACAGAACAGCAAATGATGGCGTACCAACAACCGCTGACGAAAACTCAGCTGGCCATCCAGATAGTCACTTGAGACCGCTACTTGCTGTTTGCAGGTCAACATTCGCCAGTTTCCTCGAAATGTTCCACGGTCGCGAAGACTTTGAGTCGGGCGCGATGTATCAACACCCGGACATTAGAGAGCGATATCTCAAGAATATTACAAATTTCTTCGAGTTCGAGCCCCTGGCGCTCGCGCAACACCAGCACACTGCTCTGCAACTGCGGCAGACTGAGGAGCGTTTGCTCAAGACATTCGCGCAACTCATCTTCGCTGAGCAATGCGTCAGGGCTGTCCTGATGCCAGGAATAAGGGGCAAGCAACCAGTGGCCATCGCTGGAAAACCGCTCATCGTCGACAGTACCGTGGGGCGAAGGCAAATCGTCGAGCAGCACTTCACGACGATTTTGCTTGTAGCGTTGTTTCGCCGCATTGGCCGTGATGGTCAGCAGCCAGGTTTTCAGGCTCGAACGGCCTTCGAACCCGGACAGGTTGCGCACCACTGACAGCCAGGCGTCCTGAACGATTTCGTCAGCATGGCGATTGCCGACGATCGCATAGGCCACAGCGCGCATGGCACCTTGATAGGTAGTGACCAGCTCGCGGAAGGCCTGTTGCTCGCCGTTAAGCAGACGTTTGAGCAGGTCAGCGTCGTCAACAGTTGCCATGCAGGTCTCCGCAACCGGAAAGTGATTTTTCTGTGTGGGAGCGGGCTTGCTCGCGATAGCATCACCGCAGTTTGCCTGTCAGACCGCGCTGCCTGTATCGCGAGCAAGCCCGCTCCCACCACAAACCAGCTGTGACCTTAGCGTTTACGCAGAATCACGCTGCCAATCGAGTAGCCGGCACCGAACGAGCTGAGCACCGCCAGCGAACCGCTTGGCAAGTCGTCCTGGTACTTGTGGAAGGCAATCACCGAACCGGCCGAACTGGTGTTGGCATAGGTGTCGAGAATCACCGGAGCTTCTTCGACCGAAGCTTCGCGGCCCAACAGCTTGCGCACGATCAGGTGGTTCATGCTCAGGTTGGCCTGATGCAACCAGAAACGTTTGACTTGCGCCACGTCCAGCTGGTTTTCCTGCAGATGCTGGCCGATCAGTTCAGCCACCATCGGGCAGACATCGCGGAAGACCTTGCGCCCTTCTTGTACGAACAGTTTGTCCGGGCTGTCAGCTGGCTCGTCGGATGCACGGTTGAGGAAGCCGAAATTGTTGCGAATATTGTTCGAATACGTAGTCAGCAGTTTAGTGCTGACGATGTCGAACTGGTGTTCGGACGTTGCCAGGTCGGCACGCTCGACCACTATCGCGGTCGCGGCATCGCCAAAGATAAAGTGGCTGTCACGGTCACGGAAATTCAAGTGGCCGGTGCATACTTCAGGGCTGATAAGCAGTACCGCGCGAGCCTGGCCCAACTGGACGCTGTTGCTGGCGGTCTGGATACCGAACGTTGCGGAAGAACAGGCCACGTTCATGTCAAAACCAAAACCCTGAATACCCAGTGCATGTTGCACTTCGATGGCAATGGCCGGGTACGGGCGCTGCAGGTTGGAGCAGGCCACGATCACGCCGTCGATGTCAGCGGCGGTTTTACCCGCGCGTTCCAGCGCTTGTTTGGCAGCGCCAACGGCCATTTCGCAGAGTACCGACATTTCGTCGTTGGAGCGCTCCGGCAAATGCGGGCGCATGCGCTGCGGGTCAAGGATGCCTTCCTTGTCCATCACAAAGCGGCTTTTTATGCCCGAAGCCTTTTCGATAAAGGCGGCGCTGGACTCGGCCAGAGGCTGGATTTCACCGGCCTCGATAGCCACGGCGTGGTCCGCGTTGAACTGTTGTACATAGGTATTGAAAGACTGCACCAGCTCTTCGTTGGAGATGCTGTTGGCCGGGGTGTACAGGCCGGTGCCGCTGATGACGACGTTATGCACGATCGTTCCTCTATTCTGTTCAAGCAGAAGATATTGAAATCGTTTCAGGTACGGATAGCCGCGAAGTTTGCCATAAATGCCAGCATTTGGCGTTATTTACGGATCTTGCAGTAATCCCCCGTGGGAGCTGGCCTGCTCTCGATTGCAGCAACACGGTGCAAATGCATGACCGCGTCGCCTGCATCGCGAGCAAGCCCGCTCCCACAGGACTGCAGGCTCAAGCCTCCACCAAACTCCACTGCTTACTCAGGCGCTTGTCCGAAATCGGCACCTTGGTCCCCAGTTGCTGGCCGAATAACGACACCCGATATTCTTCCAGCCACCAGCGGTACAACTCAAGTTGCGGATCGCGCTTGCCCTCCTGCGCATGCTTGGTCGCACGCGCCTGGTACTGCGCCCACAAACCACTCAGCTCACCACTCCAGACCCGGTCTTTTTGCACCTGGCCCGGCAGTTTTTCAAGACGCATTTCTATCGCCTTGAGGTAGCGCGGCAACTCTTTAAGCCACAAAGCCGGGGTTTCGCGCACAAAACCCGGGTACACCAGATGGCTCAGCTGCTGCTTTATGTCATTCAACGCCACCGCCTGGGCCAGATCGATCTTGCCCTTGAAGCGTTTTTGCAGACCATGCCACAGTTTGAGGATTTCCAGCGTCAGTCTGGCCAGCTTTTCCGCATGTTCGGTCCAGGCTCCGCGCTTGCGCTCGGCAAGCGATGCCAGCCCCGCGCCATCACGGGGTAGTACCGCCTCGCCTTCCAGGATGCAGCTGTCGAGGCTGGCCAGCAGAATGTCCTCCACCAGGCTCTCGACCCGACCCAATTCGCGGTACAAAAGGCCAAGCTCAGTCAACCCTGGCAGCTTGCCACGCAAAAATTTCGCCGGTTCCGCCAGTTGTTGCATCAGCAAACGCTGCAACGCACGGCGATGCTGGAACTCAGCCTCGGCCGGGGTAGAAAAGCGCCCTTCCTTGACCGTATTGCCCTCTTCCACCAGCGCCGGGTAAACCGTCATCGACAGCCCGGCGATCTTCTGCTGGGTTTTCTCCGCCACCGGGGCAAACACCTTGGCCTCGACCGGCTGCTGATTTTTCGCGGTTTGCGGTACGGCCAGTGCTGCCTGACTGGCCTGGGCAAAGCGGGCCGTCAATTCGGCCAGATCACGACCCTCGCCGAGAAACTTGCCGTCGGCGTCGACCACTTCGATATTCATCTTCAGATGATTTTCAACTTGCTGCGCGGCTTGCGCCCAGGCCTCGTCGCTCACCCGAGCGCCGGTCATGCGCAGCAATTCGCGGCCCAGGGTTTGTGGCAATGATCCCTCAGCAAATTCCATGCGCTGCAACGCGGCCTTGACGAAGTCCGGCACCGGCACGAAGTTTTTGCGCAATGCCTTGGGCAAACTGCGCACCAGAGCGATGCATTTGGCTTCTATCATGCCGGGCACCAGCCACTCCATACGTTCCGGCGGCAAAACCGGGAGCAGCGGCGCTGGCACCTTGACCGTCACGCCATCGCGGGGGTGGTTGGGTTCAAAGTGATAGCTGAGCTCCAGGGTCAAATCCCCCAGATGCAACGTGTCAGGGTAATGCATGGCCGTGATTTCGGTGGCTTCGCGGGCCAGCACGTCTTCTTCGCGCATGATCAGCAACTGTGGATCTTTCTGGCTGTTGACCCGATACCAGCTGTCAAATGTCGCGGTCTGATGAATCTCGGCCGGCAGGCGAGCGTCGTAAAACGCGTAGAGGGTTTCTTCATCCGCCAGAATGTCACGGCGCCGGGCCTTGGCCTCCAGTTCGTCGAGTTGTTCAAGCAACTGCGCGTTGGCCGTCAGGCATTTGGCCCGCGACTGAATTTCGCCACGCACCAGCCCTTCACGGATAAACAGCTCGCGGGACAGCACCGGGTCAATCGGCCCGTAATGCACGGCACGGCGACCGACCACGATCAGGCCGAACAGGGTGATCTGCTCATAGGCCACCACCTGCCCGCGCTTCTTCTCCCAATGGGGCTCGAAATAGTTCTTTTTCACCAGATGCCCGGCCAGCGGTTCGATCCAGTCCGGCTCGATCTTGGCCACCATCCGCGCATACAATTTGGTCGTTTCTACCAGCTCGGCAGTCATCAGCCACTGCGGACGCTTTTTACCCAGCCCCGAAGACGGATGGATCCAGAACCGCCGCTGGCGCGCCCCGAGGTAATCTCCGTCCTCGGTTTTTTGCCCGATCTGGCTCAGCAACCCCGACAGCACAGCCTTGTGCAGCTTTGCATAATCGGCCGGTTCCTGATTGACCGTGAGCTGCATATCGCGACAGATCAGGCTCAATTGACGGTGGGAATCACGCCACTCGCGCAACCGCAGGTAGTTGAGGAAGTTCTTGCGACACCAGTTGCGCAGCGGGCTGGCCGTCAGCGCCTGGCGCTGCTCCTCAAAACCGCGCCATACGTTGATCAGACCGGCAAAGTCAGAGTCGACATCTTTCCATTGCGCGTGGGCCTGATCTGCCGCTTGTTGACGTTCCGGCGGACGTTCACGCGGGTCTTGCACCGACATCGCACTGGCGACGATCAATACTTCCTGCAAACTGCCGAGCTTGGCGGCTTCGAGCAACATACGGCCCATGCGCGGATCCACCGGCAGGCGGGCCAACTGACGGCCCAGCGGTGTGAGCTGATTTTCGCGGTTAACCGCCGACAGTTCTTGCAGCAGATTGAAACCGTCGGTGATTGCCTTGCCGTCCGGCGGCTCAATAAACGGAAACGCGGTGATTTCGCCCAGGCGCAGGTGCAGCATTTGCAGGATGACTGCCGCAAGGTTGGTACGAAGAATCTCAGGATCGGTAAACTCCGGGCGACCGTTAAAATCTTCTTCGGCATACAGGCGCACGCAGATACCCGGCTCGACCCGGCCACAACGACCCTTGCGCTGGTTGGCGCTGGCCTGGGAAATCGCTTCTATCGGCAGGCGCTGGACCTTGGCCCGGTAGCTGTATCGGCTGATGCGCGCCGTGCCGCTGTCAATCACGTAACGGATGCCCGGCACAGTCAATGACGTTTCCGCTACGTTGGTGGCCAGCACCACACGGCGGCCCGGGTGCGACTGGAAAATCCGCTGCTGTTCGGCAGGCGACAACCGCGCATACAACGGCAGGATCTCGGTGTGCTTGAGTTGCGCCTTGCGCAGCATGTCGGCGGCATCGCGGATTTCCCGCTCGCCTGGTAAAAATACCAGCACATCGCCGGGGCTTTTACGCTCACTGCGCTCGAACGCGGCAATCTCGTCCAGGGTGGCAATTATGGCCTGGTCGACGCTCAGGTCTTCTTCAACGTTGTTGCCCTCTTCGTCCTGCTGGGAGGTCAACGGGCGATACCAGGTCTCGACCGGAAAGGTACGGCCCGACACTTCGACAATGGGCGCGTCATTGAAGTGTTTGGAGAAACGCTCAAGATCGATGGTTGCCGAGGTGATGATGACCTTCAAATCGGGACGACGGGGCAGCAGGATCTTCAGATAACCGAGCAAAAAGTCGATGTTCAGGCTGCGCTCGTGGGCTTCGTCGACGATGATCGTGTCATAGCGTTCGAGATAGCGGTCGTGCTGGGTTTCGGCCAGCAGGATACCGTCGGTCATCAGCTTGATCAGGGTATTGGAATCGCTCTGATCCTCAAACCGCACCTGATAGCCGACCAGCGCACCCAGCGGCGTGCCCAGCTCTTCAGCCACCCGGCTGGCCACACTGCGGGCGGCGATGCGGCGCGGTTGGGTATGGCCGATCAGGCCGTGCTGCCCACGGCCGATTTCAAGGCAGATCTTCGGTAACTGGGTGGTTTTGCCCGAGCCGGTTTCACCGGCCAGGATCAGCACCTGATGCTTGAGCAGCGCGGCCTTGATCTCGTCCCGCTTGGCCGCGATCGGCAGATTTTCGTCATAGCGAACCTGCGGCACACTGGCCGCCCGCGCTGCCACCTGCGCGCACGACGCCTGCACCCGCTCGGCCCAGGCGGCCAGCTTGGCGTCGTCAGGCTTTTTGCGCAGCTCATGCAATTGCCGGCGCAGCTTGTGGCGGTCGGCAATCATGGCTTGATCGAGGTTTTTCAACAGTTGGTCGATAGCAGGCGATTCGTCAGTCATCAGGTGCGCAGAATTCTTCGTAAATGCAGGGGGCGGATTGTCGCAGATTTGGACGCTCATGCACGAATCTGTAGGAATTAGCGCGTTGTCTTGTCCGCTGCATCCCCTACACTGCCCGCCTTGAAACTTGTAAGGAAAATCCCGTGAGACTTGTCGATTTGCTGCGCATGCTGTCGCTGGCAGGCATTTGGGGCGCCAGCTTTCTGTTTATGCGGATCATTGCACCGGTACTCGGGACCATCCCGACAGCTTTTTTCCGGGTTTCCATCGCAGCAACCGGTCTGGTGGTGATTCTGGCGCTGATGCGCGTGCGCTGGGATTTCGGCGGCAAACTCAAGGTAATCCTGATACTGGGGGTTATCAACTCCGGGGTACCGGCCACGCTGTATTCGGTGGCGGCCCAGGTGTTGCCTGCCGGTTACTCATCGATTTTCAACGCCACCACACCGTTGATGGGCGTATTGATCGGCGGTCTGTTTTTCAGCGAAAAATTGACCCTGACCAAACTGGCCGGGGTGTTTCTGGGCTTGCTCGGTGTAGGCATTTTGACCCGTGCCGGGCCGGTTGCTTTCAATCTGGACTTGCTGATGGGCGCCCTCGCCTGTCTGCTGGCCACCACCTTTTATGGATTTGCCGGCTTTTTGGCACGCCGCTGGCTGGATCAGCAAGGCGGTCTCGACCCTCGTCTTTCGGCACTGGGCAGTATGCTCGGGGCTACTTTGTTCCTGCTGCCGCTGTTCGGGCTGAGTGTGATCAATCAGCCACCGGTCAGTTGGGGCGGGACGAGTGTCTGGTTATCGTTGCTGGGTCTGGGGCTGGTGTGTACGGCGTTTGCCTATATCCTGTACTTCCGCTTGCTGACCAGCATTGGCCCGGTCAAATCCATGACCGTGACCTTTATGATCCCGCCGTTTGGCGTGCTGTGGGGCGCGCTGTTTCTGGGCGAGCCGCTGTCGATGGCGCACCTGTACGGAGGTCTGCTGATCGCCGTGGCGCTGTGGCTGGTGCTCAAGCCCGGGGCAATGGCAGCGTCCAAATAATCACATGCCGTGGTGGGGTTTTGGCAGGCAATTGACATAAAAAATCCAAAAAAAACCGCTCTCGAGAGAGCGGTTTTTTGTGTCTGATGCAATCAGCCAAACAACCAGCGCCACAGCAGTATCAGTACCAGCACCGCCAATATCGGCCGGGCGATACGATAAAGTTTGGGATTGCGGCGCTTCCACTGTTTGACCACGCCACTGAAGCGGTCACTGAAGGTTTTGCTCCAGGCGTAGGCCTTGTTGATCCCGCCAACGCGTTCGTCGTCCAGGTTCTGCGGCGCAGTCGCCTTACCCAGTTGCGCGCTGACCCAACGGTTGATACGGGTCATCAGCGGGCTGGTCAATGGCCGCTCGATATCGCAAAACAGAATGACGCGGGTGATATCGGTTTCGTTCTTGACCCAGTGCACGTAAGTCTCGTCGAACATCACGTCTTCACCATCACGCCAGGCGTATTCCTCGCCATCGACAAAGATGCGGCAAGCGTCGGAGTTGGGGGTCGACAGGCCCAGGTGATAACGCAGTGATCCGGCAAACGGGTCGCGGTGCGGGTTGAGGTGGCTACCGCCCGGCAACAGGGCAAACATCGCACCTTTGACGTTGGGGATGCTGTTGACCAATTCAACGGTTTTGGGGCACAGCAATTCAGCCGATGGCAGCGCCTTGTCGTACCACTTGAGGTAAAAGCGCTTCCAGCCCTTTTTGAAGAACGAACCGAAGCCTGCGTCGTTGTTCTTCTCGGCGGCGCGTATATAGCCCTCATCGAACAAGTGCATGGCTTCTTCGCGGATCGCTTGCCAGTTGTCCTTGAGCACATCCAGCTCGGGGAACTTGCTGCGGTCCAGGTACGGCTTGGACGGTACCCCGGAGAACAGGTACATCAGGGCGTTGTAGGGCGCAAAGAACGCGGAGTGGTTGACGAATTGGCGCAACACCGGCAACCGTGCCTTGCCGCGCAGGTGCACGTAAAGAATGCTGCCGACAAATAACAGTATGAGCCCTGCCTTAATGGCGAAGGATAAGGTCATGCAACAACTCCTCAAAAATACCGTGCAGCATCAATAGCCCGATGTAGCAGCAGGCCATGATAAACACTACAGGCGTAGGACAAAACCCACGAATCCAAATAATCAGTATTAAGTCTTACGCAACAGCAGGCTGATTATTCAGAAACTTGGGCATTAGCCACTTGATTTGAGTCAGTTGCACAAACTCTGCGGGGAACGGGCGCGCCACCCCCCGCACAATGTTACGGGTGCAATTCCTGCTCGCTGAACAGGTCGCTGAACAGGAAGCTCGACAGATAACGCTCGCCCGAATCGGGGAGGATCACAACGATGGTCTTGCCTTGCATTTCCGGGGTTTCCGCCAGTCGCACCGCCACGGCCATCGCTGCACCGCAGGAGATGCCGCACAGGATGCCCTCTTCCTGCATCAGGCGCAGGGCCATGGCCTTGGATTCGTCATCGCTGACCAGTTCGACCTTGTCGACGATCGACAGATCAAGGTTTTTGGGGACGAAACCGGCACCGATGCCCTGGATCTTGTGCGGTGAAGGCTTGATTTCTTCCCCGGCCAACGCCTGGGTGATCACCGGCGAGGTGATGGGCTCGACGGCCACCGACAGAATCGGCTTGCCCTGGGTGTGCTTGATGTAGCGCGAAACCCCGGTGATCGTGCCGCCGGTGCCGACGCCAGAAACCAGTACATCAACGCCGCCATCGGTGTCGTTCCAGATTTCCGGGCCGGTGGTTTTTTCGTGGATCGCGGGGTTGGCCGGGTTCTCAAACTGCTGCGGCATAAAATACCTGGCCGGGTCGCTGGCCTGAATTTCTGCGGCTTTGTCGATCGCGCCCTTCATGCCCTTGGCCGGCTCGGTCAAGACCAGCTCGGCACCCAGCGCCTTGAGTACCTTGCGCCGCTCGATGCTCATCGATGACGGCATGGTCAGCATCAATTTGTAACCACGCGCCGCTGCGACAAACGCCAGGCCGATCCCCGTGTTCCCCGACGTAGGCTCGATGATGGTCATGCCCGGCTTGAGTACGCCACGGCTTTCGGCATCCCAGATCATGTTGGCGCCAATCCGGCATTTAACTGAATAACCGGGGTTGCGGCCTTCGATCTTGGCCAGGATGGTCACGCCGCGCGGCGCAATGCTGTTGATCTGGACTAAAGGCGTGTTGCCGATGGATTGGGCGTTGTCTGCATAAATGCGGCTCATGGCGGGGTCCTTGTGCACCTTTTGGGAAGATCCCAAGGGTAGGCCTCACGCTGACATGCGTCCAGTCATGGCGTGACGCCTCATTCAGGGACTTAACAAGAGGAAAGATGTTCGCCCCAATAAACACGGGCTTTCAGCGGCATTTGGTGCATCTGCCCGCACTGTGCGCACCGGTCGCGTGTCGCACCAGAACCGCTCCCGGTGCGTGCACACAAGATTGCTTGCTGGGGGTGCACAGTGGTCTGACCGAGAGCCCGCACTCAAAGGGAATGCTCTCGCACCGTCCGGCTCTCTCGTTGGTTCAGCCGGTGCACAGTAGTGCCTTAATCGGGTGTGCTCACTCCTTGAAGTGAACACGTCAAAGTTCGGCTCTTGGCTCCATCAGGCTGCGACATTCCAATGCCGCTTCACAGTGGCAAGGCTGATGCCAAGCGCGGTAGCCGTCCGCGATTGACTCACGCCAGCGGCCTTCTGAGCCTGCACAGCCGACGTGGTGCCAGTAGCCGCAGGTCGACCTAGAGTCTTGCCCTCTGCCTTTGCACGCTCAAGCCCAGCCTGAGTACGCTCAATCAGCAGGTCACGCTCGAACTCAGCGACAGCAGCGAGCACCTGCATCGTCATTTTGCCCGCTGCACTTGTCAGGTCTACACCGCCCAAGGCGAGGCAATGCACACGAACACCCATCGCATCCAGTCGCTCTACTGTGCTGCGCACGTCCATTGCGTTACGACCCAGACGGTCGAGCTTGGTCACAATAAGCACATCTGTACTCTCCATGCGCTCTAGCAGCTTCATGAACCCCGGACGCTCAGCAGCAGAAGTGCTGCCTGAGATCGTCTCTTGTACGACGCGCTGGGGTTGCACGTCAAAGCCAGCATTGTGTACCTCCAAGACTTGGTTAGCAGTGGTCTGGTCAGTGGTCGATACTCGGGCATACAGGAAGGTACGGCTCATGCTGTGTCTCCAGCGCTAGTGTCATCTAATGTGGTGTCAAGATACGCTAGTGTCACTTAATCGTAAAGCACGTTTTATGACACCAGCTTTAAACACTGACAGACGGTAGCACCTAACGGACGTTTAATGACACCTAACAGCTACCAGCCATTCAGGCCACCATGCAGCAGCACGTCCCACAGAGACCTAGGGTGATACTGTGATGACGCAAAGGAGGGTCAGCACAGCAGGCTGATGGCAGCATCGCACGGTGTTGTACGTGGCAGCACCGCATCCTCTCGACGCGCTGCGCAGTGCGTGAGGCTTCCAGAAACGCGAGCACGATGCTTCAAGGCGCGATGCGCAGGCGCAGGATGTGCGCGACCAACACCGCAGGCCCGCGCAGGATCAGTACGCCCGCTCGCGCCTGAGCCCGCGCGTTAAGGAGCCACCGGCAGGACCGGCATGGGGGCGAGGCTGTGCTTTCAGTGGAGGGACCCTCTCGCGTGAATATAATAATTTTAGGTTTCAGCCAGAGGCCAAAAAGGGAAGCAGCCTTTAGGCCACTTCCAGATGTTGCTGTGAATGCCGGTGTAAATGCTGCTCTAGCAGTTCGATCTGTTCAGCACGCTCGGCGTGTTCCATAAGGATTTCACGGACAACCCAAGCGGGGACAGTCAGAAGCTGCATGTCCCAGTGCATGAACCCACCGAGGTCGGTGCCTTCCCAGTCAACGATTACCGGCAGGTGATAATTCCTAGGCCAGATGCAATGCTGAGCCATGCTCTTATCATGCGGCCACGTAATCTCAATCGGGCAGCCAGCCACCACGCTTGGAAGACAATTCACCACGTACCGCAAGCCGCTGGGTGAAGTGTCAGACAGGACGTACTCGTCTTGCCAAGGTTTGATCACAGGGGCCTTGCTTCGGGCCTCGACCTTTGTCCGGGCGCGGCTCATGCCACCTCCACACTGGCCTCGGTTCTAACCCGCTCGCGATGCAAGGCAACCAGCACATCCATGGCGAGGTACTTCTCCCCGTTCAAGGTGACGACGTATGTTCCGGTGTTTGTTGGGCCACCGGCAACATCTCCAGCTTCACGGCTACGAGTGCCGGTGCAGCCGTTCCAGCGATTCCAGCGCAGCCCACTTGGGCTAGATAGGTCAGGGCTGAATGCTTCGGTGAAGGTGCTCAGGATCTTACGAGTGATTTTAGCTTTCATTTGACTCTCCAATACAGGCAGCCCACCGTATTGGCGGGCTTTAAGTTTGTTTGGGTTTAGGTGCTGCAAGGGCTTGGGCGATGCTTCGAACTAACAGCACCAGCTCGCGGTCGATCTCCAACAACGGAGCAAGGGCGGCACGGGACAGTTCAGGATCGCCGGACAGCAGCGCATCCACAGCAAGCATCAGTGTCTCGGTGTCGAGCTGAACGCTCCCAGCGCGCAGCACACAACCATCAGAGAGGTGGTGCCGCCCGACGACTACTGGCCCCAAGCGGTTCAGAATGGCTTTCTGATCCAGCAGGCGCTGGGTCCGCAGGTGGCGCTGCTGCCAGTTGTCGGAGGCTGCATCGTCCTTCGGCACGTACACCACCTGCCCGTCGGGCAAGGTCTTGAACACACTTGGTACGCGGGCACCATTGCAGGCCCGGCAAGTCAGGTTCCGGGTGTGTCGCTCGCTCCCACCGCAATCAGTGCAGCACCAGCCAGGGTCGATGAAAGTCCTAGCGCCCGACATAACAGCGGTGTACCGGGCTGGCTTCATGCTCCGCATGCTTTGCAATCTCGACTCATATCCCGGATACCCGAGGCGCATCTTTATCAAGTCGTCAGCAGAGGGATGTTGCCCACGCCGAAGCGCAGGCTGTTCAATGATCACAACAGGGCCTGCAACTTGTCAGCGAAACCACCACCAGTAACTGCGGGGGCTAGTCGCGCTGCTTGCGAACACTCACGGGCGATACGTCGGCGGTCTTCAATCGCACGATCTTGACCAGCAGTGCAGGCCTCGACAGGCATCCAAATCTGGCCCACGTATTTGCTCAGTACCCAGCCACGGCCCGGTTGAACTTCCACGTTGTAGCTGGCGCCGGTAGTCGCGGTGCCGTGCCCTTCAAAGGTCACAGTTCCACGAGACTTGCAGGCCCCGGCCCATGCATCAGCAATTGCACGCCAGTCTTTGCCACGCCCAGCCACCAGTGCAGGGACGTTCACACCGGGGCCAGCAAGGTTCTGAGCCATACCGGCGCGATCAGTGTCCACCAGCTCAAGTAGGAACTTGAACTCAGCCGCGCTCAGGGACTTCGATGCGTCGATAGCGGCCAACTCACCGACAGCGGCAACCTGCAAACGGCTCTGCCAATCCTTGTGCACCTCAGCGGCAGCAGTGCGCTCACGCATGGACAACTCAACGTATCGGTTTAGTTGCAACTTGTGTAATGCATGCGCAGCGAACACCCGCACCGCGTACTCAATATCTTGAACAGTCTTGATGTCGTCACCCGCAGCCTTGCGCAAGTCTTCACTCATCTGCCCACCTTTGGTGCGGAAGTGGTACGACACTGGCTCACCAGCACTAATACCGGCTGCGTACAGCACACGAGATGGAAGCGCAGAGCTTACGGTGCAATCCAGAACGGCTTGCGCTTGAGCCAGCAGATCAGCCAGCGCAGGGACAGGTGGGGCAACTGGCGAGGCGCTTGGGACGATGGTTAGTGCCACAGCCTCCACAGCGGCATCTCCCGCTGTAATCGGGGCCATTAGATCGGCATCGGATAAGCGAGCGAATTGTTCAGCGGTCGGGGTTTTAGAAGCGGTCATAGTGGGTCTCCTTAATTAATGGCGTGTTATTCGGTTGGTGCGTCGCGGTATGCCTGAGCGAATGACTGGGCCGTTTCGCTTGAGTCGGCATCGATGCCGCTGTTCTGGAAGTAATAAGCAGCCAGAGCCAAGTCGCCTCGGGTCAGGTCTTTGCCGTCGAGGATTTGAGCGATCTCGGTCTCATATTTCGCCTTCAAGGCAAGGCGCGACGAACTGCGTAAATGGCTGGTAAGGAACTCCAAACGGGTCCTCTCGTGGTACGACAAGCTGGAGTTTTTGGTAGCCATGGGTCGGCCTCCTTGTTCAGGTGATTAGATTCGATTGGTTTATGCAGCAGAGGTCGGCAGATCGGCGTAAGGACAGCCGGAGCCAGGATGAAACTGTGACGGTTACTTCTTGAGTTCTTCAGCCATCTCCAGCAACAACCCGACCACAGCCCAGAGCGGCCAAGTGGGATTCATATCGGCAAAGGTGCGGAATGACTTGCAGCCCGTGACTTCGGTGATCTGTTCAAGTGTGATGCCGAGGCCCAAGGCGTACCGGCGTACGCCACCAGCAGTGGCTGGCAAATACCACAATGGAAGACGGAACCCAGCAGCAGCGGCCAGCTCACGCCAGCGAGGGGCATCTGAGAAGTCGAGTTTAAGGTTCTTGCGTGCGTGATCCTGAGCGGCAAGTCGGGTAGCTGCTGCTTTCTCAGGATTGGATTGAACTGATTGAACTTGCATTGTGTAGCCTCCATAACGTTGGGGACGGACACACACTGGGACGGATCTACGGACGCAAGGAATCGCGCCAGTGCTGAACTAACCCAGTCGGGTTGCTCAATCGATAGCGTTGATTCTGCGTCTGGATTAGCCGTACGAAGGCGGGTATCGATCGAAGTGCACGGGTGCGGGTGCAGCGGGTTTGAATCAGGAATACGTCAGTTGGTGAGGCTGGCGGTTGGAACGGTTGAAACAACATCCAGAAGATGCAGTTAAGCCGACCCGGTAGGGTAGCCAGGGTTACAGGGCTATCGTGGTTTTAAGGCGTGAAATCACCGTACGAACACGGGTTTCATTCGATAAGCCGCGTGGGGTTGAGGTGCAGCGGAATAGGTTGCCAGCGTCCACGAAGGAGAGCGCGTCACTGGCGGCTGTACTCGATGACCAATCGAACACAGCGGGGAAACAGGCCGACTAATCGGCGGGGTTATTCGTCTTCTTCATCATCGTCTAGGTTGCCTTCGTGGTACCGGCGCAGCCAGTACGCCTCAGGCGTCTCGTATGGCGCCTCTTGAATCCACCGCTGTACATCGGCGAGGGGCTCGCCTAGATCGGAGGCGATAGCAGCAGGCTGCATACCTTCGTGCGCCATGCGGCGAGCTTGGTGCTGGGGCATCAGCTCGGAGTCGTCACATATCACAGACCCATCAGGCAAGGTGATTATGCTCATTGTCTATCCTATGCTTTTATCTTAGGGATTTGGTCGGATTCAGGCGTGACAAGCGTGACAGATGAGTCACGCTTTCGAGTGGCGATGCAGGTGCTGCCGCACGGTTGCGTACTTCTGCCCAAGGCGACGTGCAATCTCACCGGCATTCAATCCGTCCGCTTTCAGACATACCGCCTCTGCCTTCCAGTCTAGTCCGGCTTCTGCGACATCCATACGAACTTCGTGCTGCGCCAACTGCGCTTTCAGAGCCGCAATCTCAGACTCCATACGAGCCTGCGCCTGCTCGACTGCGCTGAGTCGCTGCCGGTCTTTCGTATGCTCCGCCAAGCTGTACAACGCGGCTACGGTTCCGGCCAGACTTCCGCTCACAGCGCCGCGTTCCTTTCTACGCGACAACACACCCTGTTCCCGCATGGCAACGCGAGCCGGGTGTTGCTCTTGCTGGTCCCATGCTTTCGTGGTGTGCAGGCTACGCTTGCTCGCGAGTTTGTTCGCGGTCTTTGCTGGGACGCCAGCATCTCGAAGCATTGCGCTTGCGCTGGGCTTGTTCCCATCGGCCATGCACGCATCGTGGGCGGTCTTCATAACGTGGTGAACCTCAGCCATCGTGGCATATCGTGGTGTGAAGCCAGCAGCCTTGAGCACGGCTGAGCGTCTCGCGGCAGCCTCCCGGTCAATCTGGGCGAACTCTGCGCCGACTGATCGGCCCTTGAGGTTCCACCCGTCGAGATTACCGTGCTTATTGAAGTACGCAATCCCGGTCTGGAGGTACGGCCCAATTGCGTTCCCGGTGACGTGAGGTAGTTCAGCCTTAATACGGCGATTGATCCTGATTTGTGCTTCGGTTTGTGTCATTAGCGGGAACATCGGCTCCAAGTCTCTTACATCTAAATCTGTCAATTCGTCGCCTCCTATGTTGTCGTTTTCCTCACGTGGTATTCGGGGAGAGCCGCATCATCGTGCTGTCACCCTTGCTCTGTACTAGAAGAGTTAGCTATTGCTAGGTAGCTCAGAGAGGTAGTTATGCTTCCTTCCTCCTCGGAGTGTCCCGCTATTGCTAACTTCCCCTTCCCATAGAGGTACTAGGCAAACGACAACTCCCCTACAAGCCACGTCCTATAAGGCTCTAAGCGATTCGACACATAGTGGGGATTCCGACGGCTTCGCAGTGCGTTTCTTAGCTGATTTAGATCCGCTCTGGCTTTGGATCTGGGATCAATTCCCGAACCTTTGCCAGCAGCTCACGCGGCCTATCCAACGGCTGGCTACCACCATAAATACTTGTGGCTTTCGATCCGGCTGGGGTGTGCCCGAGGATGCCGCCAACCTCGTCTGTAGTCGCGCCCACGGCACGCAGCAGGTCGGCCAGTGTGTGGCGTTGACTGTACAACGACAGGCCTTCTTCACCGCCAAGCAAGCGGCGGAACACACCTGAGGCGTTCTGCACCCGACGCCGAACCCGTCTGTCACGCTCTACCGGGGTAGCGTCAGCAGCGAGGCCCAAACCTTTCAGGACTTCTCGAAACAAGGGTGCATCATCGGCGTGCACAGGTAGATCACGACGACTCGCCGCGTTCTTCCCGCCATTCAGAGCAGCTTTAAACACCAGCTCACGGTTGCCCAGAATATCCACCCGGTAACCTAGTGCCTCTGGCCCCTCTTGAAGCAGCTCACCGGGGCGTAAACCATATCGAGCCAGCAGGACCACCGTCGCGTGGTGCACCGGGACCTGCCGTTTCACCTCAGCGTGGATACTGAGCATTCGCTCTAAAGAAATACTGGACCGCTGATTTACATTCATCCCGCCACCTGATCGGACAGCCCTTGCAACGGCACCGGTCCGGGGCAAAGAAATACCCTCCCAGCCCGGAACTCTGCGCAGCACAGTAATCAACCCCGCAGCGTCACCGTGCACAGACGTAGCTTTACCGCCCGCCTCCAGCCGCTCAGCGCAGTACTTCATCACTCGCTCAAGTTGATCCGCTTGAGTGCTAGGCCACGCCAAGACACGGCGTGTGAGGCTTTTCAACTTGGCCACCCGGCTAGGCCCTACGCCTTCGTAATAATCATCGAGCACCGCTTGGAACACCACCTCGGTGACGGTGCCCGCAGCACCAGAAGTAGCGGTTGGAACGGCCCTTTCAGCAGGTTCTAGCGGTGTTGAATCAAACCGAGGGGGATTGCCAGCTAAGGTGTCATCGAGCGCTTTACGCATCGCCAGAGCCGTTACAGGGTGAATATCTAGACCCGGCAGTACCGTGCCATTGGCGAGCGCTTCAAGGTTTGCCCTACGCCATTTAAGTTCTGACTGCCAACCGGACGACTGCATACGCTCGGTGATGTTTACCGTAAAGGCACGAACCACGGCGTTCAGGTTATTCAGCACCTCAGCGGCGGTTTCTGCTTGAGTTGTTTCGGTAATCGGCAGTGCTGGATCAGTTGGTGCCGCCAATGCTTCAGCACAGATTCGGTCAAACTCAACGGATACAAAGTGCGACAGCCTCAGAGCTTCGCCCCGGTCGGCAGTCCCCAGAGCTTTCCGGTACTCGACGCGCCCAATTATCTGGGCAACTTCTGCGGGGAATCGGCGGCGGTAGCTGTAACGACCGTCGCGACGGGTGAGATAAGACATGATTTCTCCGTGGCACGTGTCGCAAGCGCAGGCCGGTGACTTGTGGCGCATCCAAGCGCTGAATTCTGGGGTATGTGGCACAGTCCCGAATCGCTGGAGTCTTTATAGTACAAGGGTCTCAGGCGACTCGACAGTTCGGCAGTGTACCAACCGGTCAGGGACTGAATGGCGCGTCTGCGTTCACGTCAGGCGGGCAGCGCGTTATAGTCGGACATACTTTTCAGTTCTCCCGCCCTGCCCCTTGCAGGACCCGGGTCATGGTTTGAGGAATTGCAGATGAAGTTTGAAGGCACACACGCCTATGTGGCCACCGACGACCTGAAACTGGCGGTCAACGCGGCCATTACCCTGGAGCGGCCGCTGCTGGTCAAGGGCGAGCCCGGCACCGGTAAAACCATGCTTGCCGAGCAACTGGCTGAATCCTTTGGCTGCAAGCTGATCACCTGGCATATCAAGTCAACCACCAAGGCCCACCAGGGCCTCTATGAGTACGACGCAGTCAGTCGCCTGCGTGACTCGCAACTGGGTGTCGACAAGGTTCACGATGTGCGCAACTACCTTAAAAAGGGCAAGTTGTGGGAAGCCTTCGAGGCCGAAGAACGCGTCATCCTGCTGATCGACGAGATCGACAAGGCAGACATCGAGTTCCCCAATGACCTGCTGCAAGAACTCGACAAGATGGAGTTCTACGTTTACGAGACGGACGAGACGATCAAGGCCAAGGTGCGCCCGATCATCATCATTACCTCCAATAACGAAAAAGAACTGCCGGACGCCTTCCTGCGCCGCTGCTTCTTCCACTACATCAGTTTCCCGGACCGCACCACGCTGCAGAAAATCGTCGACGTGCACTTCCCCAACATCAAGAAAGAGCTGGTCAGCGAAGCGCTTGATGTGTTTTTCGATGTGCGCAAGGTCCCGGGCTTAAAGAAAAAACCTTCCACCTCCGAGCTGGTCGACTGGCTCAAGTTGCTGATGGCCGACAATATCGGCGAAGCGGTATTGCGCGAACGTGATCCGACCAAAGCCATTCCGCCACTGGCCGGTGCCCTGGTGAAAAACGAGCAGGATGTGCAATTGCTTGAGCGCCTGGCGTTTATGAGCCGCCGCCCCAATCGCTGATTTCCGAGAAGGCGAAAAGCATGCTGCTTAATCTGTTCAATGAAATGCGTGCGGCCAAGGTGCCGGTTTCAGTGCGTGAGCTGCTGGACCTGATCAACGCCCTGAAAAACCGGGTGACCTTCGCCGATATGGACGAGTTCTATTATCTGGCCCGTACGATCCTGGTGAAGGACGAGCGCCATTTCGACAAGTTCGACCGCGCATTTGGCGCCTATTTCAATGGTCTGCAAAACCTCAATGAACACCTGGAGGCACTGATCCCCGAAGACTGGCTGCGCAAGGAGTTCGAACGCTCGCTGAGCGACGAAGATCGCGCCCAGCTGCAGTCACTGGGCGGGCTGGACAAGCTGATCGAGGCGTTCAAGCAGCGTCTGGAAGAGCAAAAGGAACGCCATGCCGGCGGCAACAAATGGATCGGCACCGGTGGCACCAGTCCGTTCGGCTCGGGCGGTTATCACCCCGAAGGCATCCGCGTGGGCGATGCTGGCGCACGTCAGGGCAAGGCGGCCAAGGTCTGGGAACAGCGCGAGTACAAGAACCTAGATGATCAGGTCGAGCTGGGCACGCGCAATATCAAGGTCGCGCTGCGTCGGCTACGTAAATTCGCCCGCCAGGGCGCAGCGGATGAGCTGGATATCGATGGCACCATCGACCACACCGCTCGCGATGCCGGGTTGCTGAATATTCAGATGCGCCCGGAGCGGCGCAACAATATCAAACTGCTGTTGCTGTTCGATATCGGCGGTTCGATGGACGCCCATATCAAAATTTGTGAAGAGCTGTTTTCCGCGTGCAGAACCGAGTTCAAACATCTGGAGTACTACTACTTTCACAACTTTATCTATGAATCGGTGTGGAAGAACAACCAGCGTCGTCAGGTTGAGCGCATCTCGACCCAGGACCTGCTGAACAAATATGGCGCAGATTACAAAGTGATCTTTATCGGTGACGCGACGATGGGGCCCTATGAGATCACCCATGCCGGAGGCAGTGTCGAGCACTGGAATGAAGAGCCGGGCTACAAGTGGATGCAGCGTTTTATGGAGAAATACAAAAAGCTGGTGTGGATTAACCCGTATCCCAAGGACACATGGCATTACACGGCTTCGATCGGGATCGTACGTGATCTGATCGAAGACCGCATGTATCCGCTCACCCTTGAAGGGCTGGAAGAAGGGATGCGGTTTTTGGCCAAATAATTCAGCGCGGTGAGTGTGGCAGCGGGCTTGCTCGCGATTGTTCGACGCGGTGTTCCTGCTTTACCGCGCCGCCTGAATCGCGAGCAAGCCCGCTCCCACATAAATGGCGCTAAGCCACAAACCGCCGCATAAACACCACATGATGGCGTTGCGCCGCCTCCTGCGTTGTTGGACGCATATGCACGCCCTCCCCCGGCAAGCACTGGGCCAGTCGCGCCAGCGCCAAAGGCGTCAAGGCGCCAAGTCGCGGGTAACCGCCAATGGTCTGGCGGTCATTGAGCAGCACGATCGGCTGGCCGTCCGGCGGCACTTGAATGGCACCCAGCGGTATCCCTTCCGAGATCATCGGTGCGCCCTGATACACCAACGCAGGCCCCAGCAAACGGATGCCCATGCGATCGGCGCGAGTGTCCAGCGTCCAGGCGCTGTTGAAAGCATCGAAGGTACTTTGCCCGCTGAAAGCACCCATTTGCGCGCCCATTACCACGTCCAGCGCCGGATTGGCGCTGAATACCGGTTGCAGTTCGCATGGCAACTCTCGCAATTGCCCGGCATGCCCGGCGTACGTCAATTCATCACCTGCCACCAGCCCGCGACCAAAACCATCCGGCCCGCCGAGCTGCTCACGGGCGACAGTCGCGCAACTGCCCAGCACTTGCGGCGCAACAAAGCCCGCGGGCGCTGCCAGATAAGCCCGGGCACCGCTCAGCGGCCGGGTAAATACAAGGGTCTGGCCTTGCTTCAGGACAAAACTGCGCCAGGGCTTGAGCGGCTGCCCGTCAATGGTGGCCGCCAGGTCCGCGCCCGCCAATGCCAGAGTGCAATCGGCCTTGGCAACAAGGGTCAGGCCGCCCAGGGTGATTTCAATCACCGCTGCATCCGGCGAATTGCCCAGCAGCCAGTTGGCCCAGGCCATCGACAGCCAGTCTGCGGCGCCGCCCTGGGTTACGCCCAAATGCCGCACGCCAAAACGCCCCGCGTCTTGCAGCAGGCACAATGGAGTGCTGGCCTGAATCAATAAGTGGCTCATGCCAAGGCCTCCTGAGGCGTGTCGTCACCGCCCAGGCGGATAAATTCAGCATGGGACACGGGTGCAAACTGCACCCTGTCACCGGGTTGCATCAGGCTGTAGCCATCACGTTCACGATCAAACAGTGCGCTCGGCGTACGCCCGACCAGGTTCCAGCCCCCCGGGGATTGCGCCGGGTAGGCTGCCGTCTGTCGCTCGGCAATGCCCACGCTGCCACTGGCCACACGCTTGCGCGGGGTGTTCAGGCGTGGCGCGGCCAGAGCCTCTTCAACCAGCCCCATAAAGGCAAAACCTGGAGCAAAACCCAGGGCAAACACCTGGTATTCGTGCTCACTGTGCCGGCGAATCACTTCGCTTACCGAGCAGCCGGCGCGCTGGGCCAGCAACGTCAGTTCCGGGCCCACGCTCACGTCGTACCACACGGGCAGCACATGACACTGGCCAAGGTTGCGGGTTTCCGGGCGCAGGTCGGTCAAGGCCTGGGCGATCAATTCACGGGCCTGGGCCGGGGTCAGCGCCAGCCCGTCGTAATGCACCATCATTGTGGTGTAGGACGGCACCAGATCGATCAGATGCACCGCAAAGCAGGTGCGGATCCGCTCGCTGGCAGCCAGTATCCAGGGCATGTTGCTTTCGGCAATTTCATCAAACAGGCGCAGCATCAGGCAATCGATGGCGACCACTTCGATACGCGGCTTCATGCCCGCGCCTGCTGCTCAAGGGCTTCGCGAATACGCTGCACAGCAGCAATCGAGCTAATGTTGTCGCCATGCACACACAGGGTATCAGCGTGCAAATGCAGGGCACTGCCGTCACTGGCAACCAGGGCCTTGCCCGCTGCAATGGTCAGGGCCTGCTGCACGATGACATCCGCATCGTGGTGGACTGCCCCCGGTAGTTGTCGCGAGACCAGCCGCCCGGCATTGTCGTAGGCGCGGTCGGCAAAGGCTTCAAACCACAGTGTTACCCCAAACTCGTCGCCGATTGCCTGGGCGGCGCTGTTGTCGCGCGTGGCCATCAGCATTAGCGGCAAGCTGGAATCGTAAGCGGCCACAGCCTGAACCACTGCCCGCAGCTGTACCGGGTTGGCCATCATGTCGTTGTACATCGCGCCGTGGGGTTTGACATAGCTGACCTGCACACCCTGTGCGCGGCAAATACCGTCCAGTGCACCGATCTGATAATGCAGCAGATCCTGCACTTCCTGCGCCGAATAGCTCATGGATCGGCGCCCAAAGCCCGCCAGATCCTGATACGCCGGATGAGCACCGATCTTCACATTATGCGCCACAGCCAGGGCCACGGTTTTGCGCATGATGCCCGGGTCGCCGGCATGAAAGCCGCAGGCAATGTTGGCGCAATCGATAAACGGCATGACTTCGGCATCCAGGCCCATGGTCCAGCTGCCAAAACTCTCACCAATGTCACAATTCAATAACAGGCGGCTCACGATGATGCTCCTGTGGTCTTTTTATAGATTAGGTAGGAGCATTTTTCGACAGGCGCGGGCCATTCGTCCAACTAATAAAAGCCGGGCTCGGGCATAAGAAAAATTTGATTGCTTAACATTTCTTGTGAAAGGGGATATTCCCCCGGGGTCAGTAGCTGCGCTCGCGGCGGGCAATGCGCTCACGCTGGCGTTTGCCGCCGAGCACGACCCAGTCCACCAGCCGCAGGAAACCTTCGATAATGAAGGAGAACAGCAAGGCACCCGCCATCGCCCAACCAATGGCGCTCGGCGACAACAACACCTGGTAGGTGTAGGCGTTCAGGGTTTCTTCGCGAATGGCCGGATCAGCCGCATAGGCCACTTGCAGGGCGCGCATGTACCACGGGCCCTGCATGGCCTGGAACTGCTCATCAAGCAGGCGTTGACGGTTGAGCAAGGTGCCGAGGCTGCCGGCATCACTGCGAAAAACCGGGTCATCGCTGGCCTGGTAATGGGCCACCAGCGCTTGCAGGTCACCCTTGAAAAACTGGTTGGCGGTGTTCTGGAACCCCGCCAACCCGGTCTGGGCCTCGATCAGATGAGCTTCAACACGGTTGGCGTAATCATTGATAAACCCCGGCACTTGCACACCGATCAGCAGGCCAAGGGTAAACAATACCAACCGCAGGTAGCTCAGGAACATACACACCCATCCTTATTCGGTTATGCCCTGGCTGACGCATTCACCGCGTCGCCACAGACTCCATTGGCCCGGTTCGTAGCGTGTCCAGGTTTCGTTTTCAGTCAGTGGCTCGGTGGCAATCACGGTGACTACATCGTTGGGCGTGGTCTCTGCCTGAAAATCGACGATAACATCGACATCTTTCAGGCGCGCCGGGCCAAACGGGGCTCGCCGGGTAATTTGCGCCAGCTTGGTCGAGCAATAGCAGAAAAGCCAGTCGCCATCACTGAGCAGGCAATTGAACACACCTTTGTTGCGAAACCCGGCGCAGGCCTCGACCAGCACCGGCAGGATGCGTTCGACGTCGACCGGCTCCGGGAAGGCTTCACGGACCCGGTTGAGCAGGTCACAGAACGCCGCTTCACTGTCGGTATCACCAATAGGGCGGTAAAAACTCGTACTCGGAGAAAAGTCGGCCAACTGGCCATTGTGCGCAAAACACCAGTTGCGCCCCCACAGCTCGCGAACAAACGGGTGGGTATTGGACAGGCACACCTTGCCCACGTTGGCCTGGCGGATATGGCCAATCACCACTTCGCTTTTGATCGGGTAACGCTGCACCAGCAGGGCGACTTCGGAGTCGCAACTGGCGGCAGGGTCCTGGAACAGGCGCAGGCCACGACCTTCGTAGAAGGCAATGCCCCAGCCATCACGATGCGGGCCGGTGCGCCCGCCGCGCTGCATCAGGCCGGTAAAGCTGAACACAATATCAGTCGGGACGTTGGCGCTCATGCCCAATAATTCACACACGCTCGCACTCTCGCATTCAGGCTGGACGAAACAAAATTACAACCGCGGCTCGACCCGGGATGGGCCCGATGCACGCGGCGCACTCTTTGACGCATAACGATCATCACCAGCCGAACCGAAAGGCTGGTCGTCTTCAGGATCGGCCTGGCGAGCTTTGGCGGCCGCTGCAGCTTGCGCCTTGCGGGCCTTGCCGGCGCGCTCGATCGGCCAGCGGATCAGCACAAATATAGCGTAAACGCACAGTGCAATTATGGCGTACATCAGCAGGTCAGAGACCGCGCGCCAGGCGTTGTCGCCCACTTTAAAGGCCAGATCCAGAGCAGCAATCGCCACTGCAGGGGCAAATTTTTCCTTGACCGGGTCAATGATGGTCGGGCTGAACAGCAACACGGCCATTAATACCCGCAACGGTTCGCGCAACCAGCGCCACATAAAGCGGGTCATGCGGCACCATACGAGCAGGCAGCCCAAAGCAGCAAAGGCGTAAAGGCCCCAGGCGATCAGATAGTCGTTCTCGGTCATGGTATCCATGGTCGGCAGGCAATGAGAGGCTATGATAACGGCTTTTAGGCAGTGCGGCTGCAACGCCGTCAGCGTCACTTATTTTTCATGCAGATTTCAGAGCACACTCAATGACCCAATCAGCCTCCCCAATCAGCGCTCCTATCGCACATAAGATCGAGGGTTCAGACCCTTACTCGTGGCTGCAAAACCGCGACAGTGACGAGGTTTTGGACTACCTGAAAGCCGAAAACAGTTATCAGGAGGCGCAGTTGGCCGACCAGGCTGAATTGCGGGAGACGCTGTTTCAAGAGATCAAGGGACGGATTCGCGAGACTGATCTGTCGCTGCCCTCCCCCTGGGGCCCGTATCTGTATTACACGCGCACCAACGCCGGCGATGAATACGCCCGCCACTACCGTTGCCCGCGCCCGGCCGATGACAGCCAGCAGGTGGACGAGAACGCCGAACATTTATTGCTGGACCCCAATGCATTGGCCGATGGTGGCTTTATTTCTCTGGGGGCGTTCAGTATCAGCCCCGATCACCAGCGCCTGGCCTACAGCCTGGACACCAGCGGCGAAGAAACCTACCGCCTGTTTGTAAAAGAGCTGGGCAGCGGTACGGTCACCGAGCTGCCGTTTGAAGACTGCGATGGCAGCATGACTTGGGCGAATGACAGCCAGACCCTGTTTTTCGCCGGGCTGGACGACACCCATCGTCCGCACAAGTTGTTTCGCCACACCCTCGGCGAAACAGCTGCCCATGAAGTATTCCATGAAGCGGACGGGAGGTTTTTCCTGCACTGCTACCGCTCTAGCTCTGAACAGCAACTGATTTTGTTGCTTAACAGTAAAACCACCAGCGAAACCTGGGTGCTGGACGCCAACCTGCCGCGCCAGCCCTTCAGCTGTCTGGCACTACGGGTTGAAAACCACGACTACAGCGTCGATCACGGCCTGTTTGAAGGCCAGTGGGCGTGGTTTATCCGCACCAATCAGGACGGCATCAACTTTGCCCTGTATTACGCCTTCGGCGAGGTGCCGTCACGCAATGACTGGCAGCCACTGATTGCCCATAGTGACAGCGTGATGCTGGAAGGCATGACCCTCAACGCCCAAGCCTTGTGCCTGAGCCTGCGCGAGGGTGGCTTGCCCATTATCGAAATCCGCCCCGACGGCCTGACGCCATATCGCGTGCAATTGCCGGACGCGGCCTACAGCCTGTATGTGCAAGACAGCCTGGAATTTGACAGCAAGTACATTCGCCTTCGCTACGAGGCGCTGAATCGCCCGGCACAAGTGCGCCAGTTGACCCTTGCCACAGGCGAGCAAAGCGTTCTCAAGGAAACCCCTGTGCTGGGGCCATTCAACGCCGATGATTACGTCAGCCATCGTTTATGGGCCACCGCCCCCGATGGTACTCAGGTGCCGATCAGCCTGGTGGTCAAACGCGATGTGCTGGGCAAACCTGTGCCGCTCTACCTGTATGGCTACGGGGCCTATGGCGAATGCCTTGACCCGTGGTTTTCCCATGCCCGTCTAAGCCTGCTTGATCGTGGCGTGGCCTTTGCCATTGCCCATGTGCGTGGCGGCGGCGAGTTGGGCGAGGCCTGGTATCGCGCGGGCAAGCAGGAACACAAACACAACACCTTCACCGACTTTATCGCCTGCGCCGAACACCTGATCGACCAAGGGCTGACCCGCAGCGAACAACTGGTCATCAGTGGCGGCAGCGCCGGTGGCCTGTTGATCGGTGCCGTACTCAATCAGCGCCCGGAACTGTTCAAGGCAGCGATTGCCGAAGTGCCGTTTGTGGATGTGCTCAACACCATGCTCGACCCGGAACTGCCGCTGACCGTCACCGAATACGACGAATGGGGCAACCCGCAAGACCCCGAGGTCTATGAACGGATCAAGGCTTACGCGCCCTATGAAAACGTTACCGCGCAGGCTTACCCGGCAATGCTGGTGATTGCCGGGTACAACGACAGTCGCGTGCAGTACTGGGAAGCGGCCAAATGGGTGGCCAAGCTGCGCGCCAGCAAGACCGACAACAACCTGCTGTTGCTCAAGACTGAACTGGAGGCGGGCCATGGCGGCATGAGCGGGCGTTATCAGGGCTTGCGCGACGTGGCGCTGGAATATGCATTTGTGTTCAAGGTGCTGGGGATTTGACTGCCCCGCCGATCACACCCCTCTTCAACCGTTAGAGATACTGTAACCGTGGGAGCGAGCCTGCTCGCGAAGATCGTTCCCGAGCAGGCTCGCTCCCGCAAAGGCAAAGCATCAGCTCGGTGGATGCACGGTCAATCCTGCGAGCTTTTGCCCTTCGGGTCTTTAAGCTCCAGCCCCGGCAGTGGCTGATCCTTGGGCGGCTGCGGCAGGTCGATCGGTGGCAGCGGTATCAGGCTGCCACTACCGGCCACAGGCTTGGGCACGGCGCGCGGGGTGATTTGCGGGTACGGGGTTGGCGTGGCGGTGCCCGGCGAACCCGGCGCGGCTGTCACGGGGGTAATCGGTACTGTGGTCAATTCCGCTGCCTGGGCCGCACTTATCAAGAGCGCGCACCCTGCAATGGCCGTTAGAATAGTGCGTTTCATCAATCACTCCGTTGCCAGACCGGCTTGTCTGCCCTCAGGCTACTCGTAACCTGCGGTTTTTGCCCCCCTCAATGAGATTTCCATGAAACGTTTTGTTTTGCTCGACACCACTCCGATCCCCGAAAACGGCGGCGCCTTGTGCCTGTTCGAGTATGGCGAAGACTTCGTGATCAAGATTCAGGGTGGTGATGGCGGCCAGCTGATGAACACCCGCATGCACGGCTCCGAAGACGCACTGGCCGAAATACCTTGCCGCAAAGTCGCAGGGCGCCAGCAATCGCGGGTACTGATCGGCGGGCTGGGCATGGGCTTTACCCTGGCTTCAGCACTCAAACATCTGGGTAAAACGGCTGAAGTGGTGGTTGCCGAGCTGGTGCCCGGCGTTGTGGAATGGAACCGCGGCCCGCTTGGCGAAAAATCGGGCAACCCGTTGCAAGACCCACGCACCGTGATTCGCATGGAAGACGTGGCCAAGGTGCTGCAAGCCGAACCCAACGGTTTTGACGCAATCATGCTCGACGTCGACAACGGCCCCGAAGGCCTGACCCAAAAAGCCAATAGCTGGCTGTATTCGGCCGGCGGCCTGAGTGCCTGCGCCAAGGCCTTGCGCCCCAAAGGCATACTGGCGGTATGGTCTGCCAGTGCCGACAAACAATTTTCGGACAAACTGCGCAAAGCCGGTTTCAAGGCTGAGGAAGTCCAGGTGTTTGCCCACGGCAACAAGGGCACCCGACACACCATCTGGATTGCAGAAAAAATCAAAGGCTGATCAACAGCTAAACTTAACGACATAACCGTCATTAGTCTTACAAGGTGAACCCATGAGTTCGGCGAATCCACCCTCCCACACCGCCAAGCTGGACCGTATCCTGGCCGATGCCCAGCGTGACCGCGAAATGGGCTATCGCGACAAGGCCCTGAAAATGTACCCCCACGTGTGCGGCCGTTGCGCCCGTGAATTTGCCGGCAAGCGCCTGAGCGAGCTGACTGTTCACCACCGCGACCACAACCACGACAACAACCCGCAGGACGGCTCCAACTGGGAGCTGCTGTGCCTGTATTGCCATGATAACGAGCACTCGCGCTACACCGACCAGCAGTACTTTTCGGACAGCTCCACCAGCAGCCCGAAAATCGCCAAGGCCACCCACAACCCATTCGCAGCACTGGCCGGGCTGATGAAAAAAGACGAGTAGCCTGTTTTCGTTGCAACTGCCGAAACTGCGTCCGATTGCGCAGCGATCGTAAAACCAGAGCCCGCGACTTCACGGGTAGACCGCAAGGCTCGGGCTTTACGACGACTCCGTCGCCGGACGCAGCCTGCGGCAGCTGCTACGGAGTTTGGGACAACACAGGTATACTCGCGTCTTTTTTCGCAAGGGCTCGGGCACGTGGCAAACAAACGGTACAGCTGCATTGGTTTGTATAACCCCAAATCACCGGAAAACGTCGGCTCGGTGATGCGTGCGGCTGGTTGCTACAACGTGGCGTCGGTGTTTTATACCGGCAAGCGCTATGAACGCGCCCGCGACTTCATCACCGATACCAAGAAAGTCCATCAGGACATCCCGCTGATCGGTATCGATGACCTGAAAAAAATCATCCCCCTGGGCTGTATTCCCGTCGCCGTAGAAATGGTCGAGGGCGCGCGCCCATTGCCCGAGTACACCCACCCGGATCGGGCGATTTATATCTTTGGCCCGGAAGACGGATCCCTCGGCAAGGATGTGCTGGAATGGTGTGAGGACGTGATTTACATCCCCACCACCGGCTGCATGAACCTGGCTGCAACAGTCAACGTGGTGCTCTACGACCGCTTGGCCAAGGGCAACAATACCCGTTCCGGGCCCAAGTTCGGCTAGGTCAGACCTTGCCTCTGTTCTGCTGGCTGGCACTCCAGTCCACCAGCAGGCTGTAGGCGATGGCGAGCAAGGTGGGGCCGATGAACAGGCCGATAAAGCCGAAAGCTATCAAGCCGCCAAACACGCCTAGCAGCACGATCACCAGTGGCAGGTTGCCGCCCCGACTGATCAGATAAGGCTTGAGCACGTTATCGACACCGCTGATGATCAGCGTGCCCCAGATGCCGAGAAAGATCGCCATCCCGTAGTCACCCTTCCAGACCAGCCAGGCCGTGGCAGGCACCCAGATCAGCGGCGGCCCCATCGGAATCAGGCTGAGCAGGAACGTAGCCAGCCCAAGCACCAGCGCCCCCGGCACGCCGGCAATCAAGAAGCCGATCAATGCCAGCAATGCCTGCGCCGCTGCGGTGCCGATCACACCGTTGACCACGCGCTGCACGGTACCGGCCACCAGCTCCTGATAATAATCCGCGCGCTCACCAATCAGGCGCTCCAGCAGCCCGTGGACAAAACTCGCCAGACGCGGCCCGTCACGATAGAAAAAAAACACAAAAACAATGCTCAGTGTCAGTTCAAGAATACCGCTGCCGATCTGTGCACTGCGCGCCAGCAACCAGTTACCGACCTGCCCCAGGTAAGGCTTGATGGCCACCAGCATTGCCGCACCCTGCTCGTCGATGGTGTTCCAGATGCCCACCAGACGCTCCCCCACCAGCGGCAGACCGGCCAGCCAGGCCGGCGCTTCAGGCAAACCTTCAAGCTGCACATCCTTGACGAAGGTGGTGGCATCGCGAACATGATCTGCCAGGTTCAACCCCAGCCACACCAGAGGCCCGGCCACCAACAGCATCCAGCCCAGGGTAAGGATGCCGGCAGCGAGCGACTCGCGCCCACCGAGCAAGCGTGTCAGCAGGCGCATCAGGGGCCAGCTGGCAAATGCCAGTACCGCGCCCCAGAACAAGGCCGACCAGAAAGGGGCCATCACCCACAGGCTGGCACCGAACAACACCAGGAGCAGAATCTGCACCAGCAGGCGATCGTTATTGAGCATGTGTGTTCCACAGAAAATTCAGAAATCAAAGAAGGACGACGACTACGTAGAGTGTAGTCGTCGTTTACACAGGCTTAACGCAACAGTTCGATGCGCAACCCTTTGGCCTGACCGTCACCCAGTTCCAGGCGCGACGCCCGTACACCGTTAGCGATCAGCGCATCGCGCCAGGCGCCAGCCTTGGCACCGGTTAAACTGACCCTGGAGGTTGCATCCAGGTTCAATGCCCTTGAAATTAACGTCAGCCACTGAGTATCCGGGTCGCCCGCAAGCTTGGGAAAATCCAGCTCGCCCGTGCTTTTAAGCTGGCGTTGCAGGGTGGCCGAGGTAGGCAACAGTTCTCCCAGGTCGGCACTCGCCTGCATCTGCTCAACGTGCAGATAGGCCTTGCGATTGCCCCGATTGATCCCGTACAGGGCAACCAGCTGGTTCTGAGCGGGGGCCGCACGGCGCAGCAGCAAGTAAGACTGCTGCTCGTCGGAGCCCACCAGCTTGGAATTGCCGAACACTTCATTGGCCCACAGGCTGCTTTCGCCACAGTCACGAGCCTGACACCAGAACAACAACTCGGCGCCCTGCTTTTGCAACGCCTCGCGTGCAGCGGTAAAGGCTTCGGTGGCCGAGTGCTCGGCAGGCAGCTCGTAGGTGACGGCCGTAATCTGACCACGGGCATTGACCTGCCCTTCGAATCGCAGGCGACCGCTGATCTTGCGGATCGAGCCCATCGGGTAGATACGTTCGACATCGGGCCGCACGCTGTAATCGACAATCTGCGCGTCCGCGAGGCGCGGCACATCCGGCAAATCACTGCTGCCGGGCACATCGCTGGCCCAAAGTAACGGGCTCAAACAGCCCAGGCCCAGAGCCAGGATAAATCGGCTGGGTATTTTCATCGGCGCACATCACCGGGTGATGACGTGTGGCTGAGCATCCTCACGATAGAGACCGGGTGGCCTTTCGGGGTCGCAGCGGTGTACAGATCTATCATGGTTGTCTCCCATTTCAACCCGCCAAGCCTCGACAGTTGCTAGCCGCAAGTCAAGGAACAGCGAAGAAGCGATTGAAACAGTCTGCAACAAGGATCGCTCCCGCCTCGTCATTCAGGTGCAAATGATGGCCACCCGGCAACCGTTCCAGGTTGAAGGGTAGCCGATCCAGTAGCTCGGGGTGGCTGGCCAGCATGCCCTGCTGCGCCACCACCAGGGTGGTCGGGCAACTCACCCGTCGTACAAAGGACATCGCCTGCTCGTCACTCAGGCGCAAGGGCGATGGCAAGGTGAGCCGGCTGTCGCTGCGCCAGCTGTAGCCGCCGGGCACTGGCATCAGCCCGCGCTGGGCGAGCAGCTCGGCGGCCTCACGGCTGACGGCTACCAGGCCTTTCATCCGCGCTTCGACAGCCCGGTCGAGTGTCGGATGCACCGACTTGCGCTTGTGCTCCAGATCGAGCTGCGCCTGCAGGGCCTGGCCCATGCGCTCGGCGGCATCACCCTCGGGGCCGCTGCGCGCGACAATGCCATCAATCAGCCCCATGCGGGTCACGCGCTCCGGGAACGAACCGGCAATGACCACAGACACAATGGCACCCAGTGAGTGCCCAAGCAGAGCAAAGCGCTCCCAGCCCAGTTGCTCGGCCATGCACAGCACATCAAAGGCATAGTCCGCCAGCGCATAGCCGGCGCCACGGGGACGGTGATCGGAATGGCCATGCCCGGCAAAATCCAGGGCCACGATACGCAAGCCCGTCAGCTTTGGCGCCAGCCGGGCAAAGCTGTTGGCGTTATCCAGCCAGCCATGCAGGGCGATAACAGGCAAGCCATCCTCGGGGCCGAATATATGTGCAGCCAGCTCGATATGCGGCAGGCTCAGACGAATTTCTTCAACCACAGGGCTCATGCGAAATGCTCGTTAAAGGCCGGGATGACGGAGTTCCCAGCGGGCAAAAATCTGTTTCAGCAGGCTGGCGGTATCCTGCGGCTGCTCAAGCGGGAACATGTGCCCGCCCGGCACGCTCAACGCCTCGCCGTTGGGCATGCGCGCCACCGCCCTGGCAGGATGGTTCATGACCACGCGGCTGTCGCGACCACGCACCACGGTCAGCGGCACCTGCAGCTTGAAGGCCTGCCCGGGGCTGGTATGCGGAACGCTGCGATAGATATCGATTTCGGTGGCAGGGTCAAAGCGCAACCGCAAACACTCATCCACAGGTTGCAAGCCGTGCTCCAGATAGGCCTCGAAGCAATCGGGGTCAAAGCTGCGAAACAGTGATTTGCCGGCAAAGTAAGCGCGTGCCGCTTCACGGTCGGCAAACTCTTCACGCCGCCCCAGCGTGCGACCGGCGGGGGTCAAGCGATCAATCAGGCCAAAGCGCTTGGCCGCGCGAATCACCCATTGATCAGTGCGCGTCAACACCGGCGAATCCAGCATGACGACGCCCCGGTAAAGCTGCGGGCAGCGGATTGCGGCATGCAAATGCAACATCCCGCCCAGCGAGTGACCCACGCCCAATACGGGCCCGGCTTGCTGGCGAAGATGATATATCAGCTCATCGACCAGGTTATGCCAGTTGTTGTCCACCGGGTAACGCGGGTCATGCCCGTGCTGTGACAAATGCGTCACGCAAAAATCCGGCGCCAGGGCATTGAACAACTTCCCGTACGTGGCTGAAGGGAAGCCGTTGGCATGGGCGAAAAAAATCTGCCGAGACATACAAGGCATCCAGATGTAGGAAGAATGCCGTATTGTCTGCAGGAATATTCTTCATATCAATGACCGTATGCGCCATGAGTGACGACACTACGGCCATTGACTGACCGTTTGATCACCGCGCTGGGGGTGTTTCACCCAGGGGCACAACGGCGATGGTCAGGCGCGAGATGCAGTTTATTTTACCGCTGTCGTCGCTCAGGCGGATATCCCACACATGGGTGGTGCGACCGATATGGACCGGGCGTGCGATTGCACTCACCCGGCCGCTGCGCACGCCACGCAAGTGGTTGGCATTGACCTCAAGGCCCACACAATAGAATTTTTGCGTATCGATGCACATGTAGCTGGCCATCGAGCCGAGTGTTTCTGCCAGCACCACCGACGCACCGCCATGCAGCAAGCCGAAGGGCTGGTGGGTACGATGGTCCACTACCATGCTTGCGGTGATGGAGTTGTCGTCAAACGCATCGAACGTGATATCCAGCACATCGCAAATGGTGTTTTTGCGCATTTCATTGAGGCGTGCCAGATCTGGCTGGGTCGTCCACAAGCTCATGTGGTCATTCCTTGGTCAGTGAGTGTTGGTGACGGAGCCACTGGCCCTCGACGCAAGCGTCAAATGCCATTAACCCGCCCCCAACTATCTTGCACTACGACCGTACTGTGCAACCGCTGCAATGCTCAGGGGTGATATGCGCTGAGCAATGTCATGCTGCCCGCCAGCGGCCACTCACCTTCAAGCTCCACCAGGCTGGCCGTGTGCATGGGCTGCGGTTGCCGCATGTGCCCGTGCAGCATCAGGCTGATCAATTCACCTACAAACGGCTGATGACTGACCAACAGCACATTGCCGCTGTCCGGCAGTTTGCCGAGCGCATACTTGGGTTCACTTTCGGGCGTCAGCCAGGGCACGGTGACGGGTGGTGATGAAAAGCCCAGGGCCTGGCAAACCAACGCGGCGGTTTGCTGGGCGCGCACATAAGGACTGACCAGAATGCAGTCCAGCGGCTGGCCAATCAAATGAGCGGCGCTGCCCAGCACCTGCTCACGCCCGTGGGGGGTCAGCTCACGCTCGGCATCACGGCGGGCATGGGGCTCGGCTTCGCCATGACGCAGAATCCAGACTTTCATGGCTTGGTCCCTTCACCATTGGCGCCTGGCGTGTAGGGCGCTTCGCCTTCAGGTGCCCGCGGCACTGGCCAGTCGGCGAACGGCCAGGGTTTTTGTTCGGTGTGAAAACTGCCGAAACGACCGATCTGCGCCAGGTAAAGGCTCAGGCTGTCACCAAAGTTCATCAAGCCGCCATTGGGCGCACCGTAGACCACACGGTAAATCAACTGCACCAGCACCAGCCCGCCAAGAACCAGTTGTGCCACCTGCCAGACCAGCAGGAAAACCAGCATCCACAGCACGCGCAAAACAAGCGACTCGTACTTGGGTGCGTTTTTAGTGTCGTTCATGTGCTGCTCCTGTGGTGCTCAGTTAAAACCGCTGGTGGAGATAAAGTCGACATCGGTCTTGGGCTCGCCACGCATCAATTGCCCGATCACCTGCTCCAGGGTGTAGCCCTCGAACAGGATTGCGTGCAACCCGGCAACCAATGGCATGTAAACGTTCAGTTCCTGCGCCTTGGCCTTGAGTACCTTAAGGGTATTCACGCCTTCGGCCACTTCACCCAGGCGGGTAACGGCATCTTCAAGGCTCAGCCCCTGCCCCAGGGCAAAGCCGACCTGATAGTTGCGGCTTTTAGGCGATGAGCAGGTAACGATCAAGTCGCCTACTCCTGCCAGCCCGAGAAAGGTCATGGGGTTGGCACCCTGGCTGACGGCGAAGCGAGTCATTTCTGCCAAGGCACGGGTAATCAGCATGCTTTTGGTGTTCTCGCCCATACCCAGCGCCACGGCCATGCCGGCGATGATCGCGTAAACGTTTTTCAGGGCCCCGCCCAGCTCCACGCCAAAGCGGTCGGCACTGGCGTAGACACGGAACGTGCGGCCATGCAGTGCAGCCTGCACGCGGGTGCAGAGTTCTTCGTCGGCGCTGGCGACCACGGTGGCAGTCAGCGCATGTTCGGCCACCTCGCGGGCGAGGTTGGGCCCGGACAGCACACCGATGCGTGCCTGCGGGGCGATTTCTTCAAGGATCTCGCTCATCAGCTTGAAGCTGTGGGCTTCAATCCCCTTGGTCAGGCTGACCAGCATCTTGCCGCTCAGGCGCCCGGCATGCTCCGCCAGCACACTGCGCAAGGCGCTGGACGGCAAAGCCACGAAGCACAACTGGCAGGCATCGAGTGTGGCCTGCAAGTCAGTGACCGGCTCGACCCCGGGATGAATCTTGATACCTTTAAGGTAACGAGGGTTTTCACGATTGAGGCGAATGGCCTCGGCTTGCTCGGGGTCGCGCATCCACTGATGCACTCGATGACCGTTTTCTGCCAGCAAGTTGGCCACGGCGGTGCCAAAGCTTCCGCCTCCCAAGACCGCAATAGCGTGCTGTTCAGTCATATGCAATCCCGTTATCCATCTAGCAGTGGCAATGACGGCATTATACGGAGCACATCCCCCGCGACCAGCCCCACAGCATATAGATGGCCATGACTGAAAAAGAACAGGACCTCGGTTACCATGCGGTTCCGGTACTCACACCCAGAGGCAGCATTGCTGCACTTCAAAATGAACACGCGCAGGTCAAGGATGACAATGGACAGTGGAAATGGACTGACGCACTGGCGACTGACCGACGGAGCCGCGTTCCCATGATGACTCGCAGCCGGTGGGACATCCACACCCGCACGCAGATGATGAGTCTGGGCCCGGCCCTGCTATTGACGCTGTTGCTGATCAGCTTTTTTACCTTCGTACGAATCCAGGATTTGCGCCAGGAACTCAAGCACACCGGCCAATTGATCGCCAACCAGCTGGCACCCGCCACCGAGTACGGGATCATGTCGGGGAACAACGATGTGCTGGAAACCCTGATCAACGCCTCGCTGAACATTCCCCATGTTCAATTCGTGCAGGTACAGAACCGGGCCAACGACATACTGGCCCACGCCGAGCATCCCGCGCCCAATGCTGACAAGAGCTCGCAGGTTGAAGTGTTTCAGGCGCCGGTCAGAGTGCAGAAGAGCCCCTCCGGCGGTTATTTACTGCTCGGCAATCGACAGGCTGCGGACCTGACAGAAGATTATCTGGGCCGGGTACTGGTCGGCATGTCCGGCGAAGCATTCAGCACGCGCCAGCAGGAAATCCTGCTCAAGGCCGTGATTCTTGCCTTGTTTGCCCTGGGCTTCACTTATCTGCTGGCCAAGCGCCTGGCGTCCAACCTGTCCAGGCCCATCAGTGACATGAGCAAGGCGGTCAAGGCCATCCAGTACGGCGACTATAAAACCCCCTTGCCCGTGGTCGACGACGGCGAGCTGGGCACATTGGCCCAACACATCAACAACCTGGCCACAGGCCTTGAGCAAGCCAGCCGCGAGCAACAATCTGCCATTGCGCAATTGATCCAGACACGTGAAGAAGCCGAGCGTGCCAACCGTGCGAAAACCGACTTCCTGGCCATGATGAGTCACGAACTGCGCACCCCCATGAACGGCGTGCTGGGCATGCTGCAACTGCTGGAAACCACGCAGATGACCGAAGAGCAGGCCGAATATGCCGCCCTGGCATCGGAATCCACCGAACACTTGCTCAAGGTCATCAACGACATCCTCGATTTCTCCCGAATCGAACGCTCAGCACTGGAGCTGGAGCGTATCCCCTTCAACCTCGCCGAAATGGTCAGCAACTGCGCCCAGGCATTCCAGCACAACGCCGTGCAACGTGGCCTGCACTTGCAACTGAACATTCCTGAAGGGCTGCAGGACTTGCCTGTACTGGGCGATCCGACCCGGATCCGGCAAATCCTGGTCAACCTGATCGGTAATGCCCTGAAGTTCACTGAACGGGGTCAGGTGATTATCGAACCGCTCTGGCAACAACTGGATCACGAACTGATCTGGTTTACCTGCGCCGTACGTGACAGCGGTATCGGAATCAACAGCGAAAAACTGGACGCCATGTTCACCGCCTTCCAGCAGGCCGACAGCTCTATTTCCCGACGTTATGGCGGCACCGGGCTGGGCCTGCCCATCGCCCGCACGCTGGCGGAGCGAATGGGCGGCACGCTGCACGCCATGAGCGAAGAGGCCCAAGGCTCGGTGTTCACTCTCGAAATCCCGCTGCAACTGCATCAACCCGTCACGCTCAGCCAGAGACCGTTGCTGGAGCCTGGGGCCATCTGTGCACCCGGGCGCAAAGTGCTGCTGGTGGAAGACAACCAGGTTAACCAGACCGTCATTGAGGCCATGCTAAGCAGCCTGGGGTATGAAGTGACTATGGTCAGTGACGGTGCACAGGCCATTCACTTTGCCAACAGCGAGCGCTTCGCCGCGATCTTGATGGACTGCCGGCTGCCGATCATCAACGGCTATGAAGCCACCCGGCAAATCCGCCAGTTGCCCGGTTGCCGGGCCCTGCCCATCATCGCCCTGACCGCCAATGCCCTGCAGGGCGACCGGGAGACCTGCCTGCAGGCCGGAATGAACGATTACCTGGCAAAGCCGTTCAAACGCGCTGACCTGGAACAAATTCTGCAGCGCTGGGTCCAGTAACTTATGGCTAAAAGGCCACCTGCGACTGGCGTAAAAGACAAAAGTGCGGCAGTCTTAGGCACCCGAATGGGCCACTGAACCGGCCCGATTTAAATTTTCAGTGCACAAGTGTACATTCTTGTCCTTTGCGCTGTGACTTTCACTACAACGCAATAGTCTATGTGTAGGCTGGCGAACTGAAACACCTGTGTTTCAGTTGGTCGGGAAGATTTGCCCCACCCGCCGCATGGGATTATTGAGGAGCTCGCATGACCAAACAAAACGCCTTTACTCGGGAAGATCTGCTGCGCTGTAGCCGCGGCGAACTGTTCGGCCCGGGTAACGCGCAACTGCCCGCCCCTAACATGCTGATGGTAGATCGCATCACCCATATCAGCGAAGAGGGTGGCAAGTACGGCAAAGGTGAATTGGTCGCCGAGCTGGATATCACCCCGGACCTGTGGTTCTTCGCCTGCCATTTCGAAGGCGATCCGGTGATGCCGGGCTGCCTGGGCCTTGATGCCATGTGGCAGCTGGTCGGCTTCTACCTAGGCTGGCAGGGCCTGCCGGGCCGCGGTCGCGCCCTGGGTTCGGGCGAAGTGAAGTTCTTTGGCCAGGTCTTGCCGACCGCCAAGAAAGTCACCTACAACATTCAAATCAAGCGCGTCCTCAAGGGCAAGCTGAACCTGGCCATTGCCGATGGTTCGGTAACTGTCGACGGTCGCGAGATTTATACTGCCGAAGGTCTTCGGGTCGGCGTATTTACTTCCACTGACAACTTTTAAGGGTTATCCGCATGCGCCGCGTCGTTATCACTGGTCTGGGCATCGTTTCGTGCCTGGGCAATGACAAAGAGACCGTCTCCGCTAACCTGCGTGCAAGTCGCCCTGGCATCCGATTCAACCCGGAATATGCCGAAATGGGTCTGCGTAGCCAGGTATCCGGCTCCATTGACCTGCCTCTCGAAGAGCTGATCGATCGCAAGATCTATCGCTTCGTCGGCCACGCAGCGGCTTACGCCTACCTGGCCATGAAAGACGCCATCACTGATTCGGGCCTGACCGAGGAGCAAGTCTCCAACCCGCGTACCGGCCTGATCGCCGGCTCCGGCGGCGCGTCGACCCTGAATCAGATGGAAGCACTCGACATCCTGCGTGAAAAAGGCGTCAAGCGTGTTGGCCCGTACCGCGTTACGCGGACCATGGGCAGCACCGTTTCCGCCTGCCTGGCCACCCCCTTCAAAATCAAGGGCGTGAACTACTCGATCTCCTCTGCCTGCGCCACCAGCGCCCATTGCATCGGTACTGCAGTCGAGCAGATCCAGCTGGGCAAGCAGGACATCGTATTTGCCGGCGGCGGCGAAGAAGAACATTGGAGCCAGTCGTTCCTGTTCGACGCCATGGGCGCCCTGTCCACCCAGTACAACGACACGCCTGAAAAAGCGTCCCGTGCCTACGACAAAAACCGCGACGGCTTCGTCATCGCCGGTGGCGGCGGCATGGTTGTTGTTGAAGAACTGGAACACGCCCTGGCCCGTGGCGCCAAGATCTACGCTGAAATCGTCGGCTACGGCGCAACATCCGACGGCTACGACATGGTTGCCCCAAGCGGTGAAGGCGCCATCCGCTGCATGCAGATGGCAATGGCCACCGTTGACGGCCCGATCGACTACCTCAACACCCACGGCACCTCTACTCCGGTAGGCGACGCCAAGGAAATGGAAGGTGTGCGCGCGGTATTCGGCGACAAGGCCCCGGCCATCAGCTCGACCAAAAGCCTGTCGGGTCACTCCCTGGGCGCCGCAGGCGTTCATGAAGCGATCTACTGCCTGCTGATGATGGAAGGCAATTTCATCGCTGGCTCGGCCAACATCGAAGAGATCGATCCTGTCGTTGCCGACATGCCGATCCTGACCAAGACCCGCGAGAACGTCACGCTCAACAACGTGATGAGCAACAGCTTCGGCTTCGGTGGCACCAACGCCACTCTGGTCCTCAAGCGCTGGGCTGGCAAATAAGCCACCCGCTCGCGAAGTAAAAAATGCCCCGACTGGTTCGGGGCATTTTTTTGTCCGAGGGAACGTACAGCCGCCAGCATGCTCTATAAAGATCAGGACGTTTAATCACTCCACGCTGAGGTTTGCCATGACTGTTACCGTTAATACCGTGTCACACGAAGGTTTTCGTCACAGCATCAAGATCGACGATTACGAAGTGTTCACCGATCTGCCCAAAACAATGGGCGGCGAAGGCAGCGCCCCTACCCCCCATGATTATTTCGATGCCGCCCTTGGCGCCTGCAAAGCGCTGACGCTCAAGCTATACGCACAGAGAAAAGAGATCCCGCTCACCGGAGTCACGGTTGAAGTCAAACACGACGCCAGCGAAGAACTTAAGGGCAAATATGCCCTGCACGTCAAACTGACCCTCAAGGGCGTACTGACCGACGCTCAGCGCGAGGAACTGCACAATGTGGCCGACAAGTGCCCGGTGCATAAACTGATGACCACCGCCGAGGTCACCATCGAAACCCACCTGTCTGAAGGCGCTTTCAGCCAGTAACGGCCTGCCGCCCGGATAAGCGCTGGGTTATGCTCAGCGCTTATCCATTGCCGGGCCAGCACCATGCGCGCACTCACAGTGATCCGACCTCGGGCCGAGGACGTAGAAGGCCAACCGATTTTGCGCCCCCTGCCCTCGGCAAAATGCCGCAGCGTCGGGCCATTCGTATTTTTCGACCACATGCTGCTAACCCATTACCCTGCCGGTAGCGGCATGAATATCCGACAGCACCCGCATATTGGTCTGTCTACGCTGACTTATCTGTTTGAAGGCCAGATTCAGCACAAGGACAGCCTGGGATCTGACCAACTGGTGGGTCCCGGCGATGTCAGCTGGATGACCGCCGGTGCAGCCATTGCCCATATCGAACGCACGCCGGTATCATTGCTAGAGCAGGGTTCACATTTGCACGGCCTGCAGGTGTGGCTGGCATCACCCAAAACCCACGAGCAAGGTGCAAGCCACTACAGTCATCACCCCGCCGACAGCCTGCCCGTAAGCGACAACCTCGGGGTACGGATTCGCCTGATAGCCGGAACAGGCTTTTGCCTGACTTCACCGGTACCGGTGCTCTCGCCTACCCTTTACGCAGACGTGCATATGCAAACGGCCACCACCTTGCTGATCCCGGCCGACTACCCGGAACGCGCGCTTTATATGCTTGAAGGTGACGTGCAACTGGATGGCCAGGCACTGGAGCCCCACAGCCTTGTGCTGCTGGAAGCAGGCGAAGAGATGACCCTGAGTGCCGACAGCGACTGCCACCTGGTGCTGATCGGCGGCGCACCGCTGGATGGCCCGCGGCGCATGAACTGGAACTTCGTCGCCAGCGACCCGGCCCTTATCGAAAAGGCCAGAGCGCGCTGGGCGGCAGGCGACTGGCCGACCGTTCCCGGAGAAATCGGCCGGATCGAACTGCCGTAAAACCCGTGCCTTATAAGACCATTGCCGCAACCCAGCCAAAGGCCAGCAGTGGCAAGTTGTAATGCAGGAAGGTGGGCACCACGGTGTCCCAGATGTGGTGATGCTGACCGTCAATATTCAGACCGGAAGTCGGGCCCAGGGTGGAGTCCGACGCTGGCGAACCGGCATCGCCCAGAGCGCCCGCCGTACCGACGATACACACGATGGCCATGGGGCTGAAACCCAGTTGCACACACAGCGGCACAAAAATGGCCGCCAGGATAGGCACCGTTGAAAAGGACGAGCCGATGCCCATGGTCACCAGCAAACCCACCAGCAACATCAGCAGTGCACCTACCCCCTTGCTGTGGTTGATCCAGCCGGCAGACGCTTCAACCAGCGACTTGACCTCCCCCGTGGCTTTGAGCACTTCGGCGAAACCCGAAGCGGCGATCATGATGAAACCAATCATGGCCATCATTTTCATGCCTTCGGTAAACAGATCGTCGGTCTCACGCCAGCGCACGATCCCCGAGGCCGAGAAAATCAGAAAGCCTGCCAGCGCACCAATGATCATGGAGCCCAGCCACAGCTGAATGATAAACGCCGCTGCAATGGCCACCCCAGCCACCAGCAATGTGCGCGGGTTATAACTAATGGCCACCTGCTCGACCTGCTCGATCTTGCCCAGATCATAATCGCGCTTTTTGCGGTAGCTGATAAATACCGCCACCAGCAAGCCGAACAACATGCCCAAAGCCGGGATTGCCATGGCGTGGGTCACGTTGACAGCGCTGATATCCACGCCACTTTTGCTGACGTTGGCGAGCAGTATCTGGTTAAGGAAGATGTTGCCAAAGCCCACCGGCAAGAACATGTAGGGCGTGATCAAACCAAAGGTCATGACACAGGCGATCAGGCGCCGATCGATTTTCAGTTTGGTCAGCACATACAACAACGGCGGAACCAAGAGCGGGATAAAGGCGATATGAATAGGAAGAATATTCTGCGATGAAATAGCCACCACCAGCAGCAAGCCGATCAATAGCCATTTGACCCGATTGCCACCCACGACTTGCTGCTTGTTGACCATGCGCAGCGCTTTATCGGCCATGGCATGGGCCAGGCCAGACTTGGCAATGGCTACTGCGAAAGCGCCCAGCATCGCATAGGACAAAGCGACCTGAGCACCGCCACCCAAGCCGCCATTAAACGCATTGAGCGTAGCCTCGATACCCAGCCCACCGACCAGGCCGCCCACAAGGGCACCCACAATCAGTGCGATAACCACATGCACACGGGACAGACTGAGCACCAGCATGATGCCGACCGCGGCAATTACTGCATTCATCATTACAACCTCATAGCGCGCACCACGATAAAAACACCGTGAAGCGGAAAATTTCGGGCAAAAGAAGACTGTTCCAATCGCCGGATCTGGAAGTGTGGGTGTATTTGGGGGCGCACACTTTGCAGCACCATCAGCGTCATGTCAAAGCGCATGCCGATAGCGGCCCCACAATCGTCCACAATCGGCCTTAACCCTAGTATTTGCAGGGCCAAATCGTACTTTTAAAGGGAGGGTCACATACTAAAAAAACGGGGTTTGGCATAAAGAAATACCACCTGCGGCCGCTAACAGACAAAGCCTCTTTTAGTCAGGATGTCTCCATGTCGCTCAGACAGCTTTCCATCCAATGGAAAATCACCCTTCTCGCCGGGCTCAGCCTGCTGGGTGTTGTTACCCTGCTGGTGGGGCTTTCGCTCTATCGCATGGACCACACTGCCGATCTGGTGGAGGCATCCAGCTCGCAGATGCTCAATGAGGCGGCACAGGCCCGCATTGAAGCGCAGGGTGAAGCCCAGGCACTGGCAATCAGCCGCCAGTTTATGGACGCCTACCAGTACGGCAACGGCTTCGCCCGCCAAGTCCTGTTTTTGCGTGAGCAATCGGAAAAACGCTTTCTGGATGCCTTCGACCTGCGTGAAGACCTGACCCGTCAGGTCAAAGCCGCCCTGCAGGCCAACCCGGACTTGCTGGGGCTCTCGCTGGTTTTCGAAGCCAACGCACTGGATGGCAAGGATCAGCTGTTCGATCATCAAAAAGAACTGGGCAGTAACGACAAGGGCCGCTTTGCCCTGTACTGGTCGCAACCGACGCCGGGCAAGCTGACCTCGATGGCACTGCCCGAATCAGACATGGCCGATACCAGCACCGGGCCCAGCGGCCAGGCCAACAACGCATGGTTTACCTGCCCGCGCACCACACGCAAACCGTGCATCATCGAGCCTTACTTTTATACAATCGACGGGCAAAGCGTACTGCTGACCAGTATCGTTTTCCCATTGATCGTGGACGGTAAAGTCATCGCTTCGCTGTCGGTGGATATCAACCTCAACAGCTTGCAAGCCCTCAGCCTGCAAGCCAGCCAGCGACTGTACGACGGGGAAACCCGGGTGGGCATCATCAGTTCGGCAGGCATCCTGGCCGGTTTCAGTGCTGATGCCAGCAAACTTGCCCAACGCCTCGACCAGGTCGACAGCAACGATGGCACGGCCCTGATCCGAATGATGGCCAGCGGTGATCAGGTACAAAGCATTCGCAGCCAGCAACGCCTGAAGGTGCTCACACCCTTCCTGCCGATTCCGGGCAGCAAGCCGTGGGGCGTGTTGCTCGACGTACCCGAGAAAGTTCTGATCGGCCCGGCCCAGGCGTTGCAGGCCGAACTGGACGAACGTAATAAAGCCGGAGCTTTGATCGAGCTGGCCTGGGGCTCACTGGCGGCCATTATCGGGCTCTTGCTGGTGTGGCTGATGGCCCTTAGCGTGACCCGGCCAATCCTCGGCGTGGCCCATATGCTGGAAGATATTGCCAGCGGTGAGGGAGACCTGACCCGTCGCCTGGCCTACGATAAAAAAGATGAATTGGGGCAACTGGCCAGCTGGTTCAACCGCTTTCTCGACAAACTGCAACCGACCATCGCCGAGGTCAAACGCTCGGTGCAGGATGCCCGCAGTACGGCCGATCAGTCAGCGGCGATTGCCACCCAGACCAGCGCAGGCATGGAGCAGCAATACCGTCAGGTCGATCAGGCAGCCACTGCTTCCCATGAGATGAGCGCTACCGCACAGGATGTGGCACGCAGCGCAGCGCAAGCGGCCCAGGCCGCCCGTGATGCCGACCAGGCCACACGACAGGGCTTGACCATCATCGATCGCACCACCGCCAGTATCGATCATCTGGCCGCCGACATGAGCGTAGCCATGACCCAGGTTGAAGGGCTGGCTGCCGATAGCGAGAAAATCGGATCGGTACTGGAAGTTATTCGTGCAATTGCCGAACAGACCAACCTCCTCGCCTTGAACGCAGCGATCGAAGCGGCACGAGCAGGCGAAGCCGGACGCGGGTTTGCCGTGGTGGCCGACGAGGTACGCAACCTGGCACGCCGGACCCAGGAATCGGTTGAAGAAACCCGCCAGGTCATCGAACAACTGCAAGCCGGCACCCAGGAAGTGGTGAGCTCCATGAGCAACAGCCATCGCCAGGCCCAGGGCAGTGTCGAGCAGGTGGGCCAAGCCGTGACCGCCCTGCAACAGATCGGCGATGCCGTGACCGTGATTACCGACATGAACTTGCAGATTGCCAGTGCGGCAGAAGAACAAAGTGCCGTGGCGGAAGAGATCAACAACAACGTTGCTACCATTCGCGATGTTACCGAGTCATTGTCTGAGCAAGCCAATGAATCTGCACGGGTCAGCCAGTCGCTTAACTCACTGGCCAACCAGCAGCAAAAACTGATGGATCAGTTCCGCGTCTGAACCTTTGGCGATGACGGCTTTAAGCCGTCGTCGCCTTTTGCTTACGCGCCGGTAGCTTGATGCTCACCAGCAACCCGCCTATCTCAGCCGTTCCAAGCTGCAGTTTGCCACCCCACGCTTCAACAATATCCCGCACGATGCCAAGCCCCAAGCCGTGACCACTGGCTTGCTCGTCAAGGCGCATACCACGACTGAACACCTGATCACGCTCAGTCTCGGGAATGCCCGGGCCATCGTCCTGTACTTCAATGACAAACCCGTCGCCAGTTTGGCTGATGCTCAGTTCGACTTGGGAGTCCGCCCATTTGCAGGCGTTATCCAGAAGATTGCCGAGCAATTCGAGCATGTCTTCCCGATCCCAGGGCAACAGCAACCCCGGCGCAACGTTGTGCGTCAGTTGCAGATGCTCGCCGTGGATCATCCCGAGGGTCGACAGCAGCCCCGGCAACTCTGCATCCGCATCGAATTGCGCACCCGGCAAGGCATCGCCCGCAAGACGCGCACGGTTAAGCTCACGGCTCATGCGCTGCTGTATCTGCTCCAACTGTTCACACAATGTATTTTGTATCTGCGGATAAGCCGCAAGCCGCGGATCGTTGGCCAGGCTGATCAACACCGCCAACGGAGTTTTGAGTGCATGCCCCAGGTTGCCCAGCGCATTGCGCGAGCGTTTGAGGGTGTCTTCGGTATGAGCCAGCAAATGGTTAATCTGCGTGACCAGTGGCTCAAGCTCAAGGGGCACCCGGGCATCCAGCTGAGAGCGCTGCCCCGACTGAAGCTGAGAAATTTGCTGGCGTGCTGTTTCCAACGGCCGCAGGGCACGGCGAACCGTGACGCGCTGCAGCAGCAAAATCACAATAAGGGCCAAGACCCCCATACCAAGACCGATCCGTTGAACTTGACGCAAGCTATCGCGTATCGGCGTGTAGTCCTGAGCCACCGTGATCGATACCGCCTGGCCAAGGCGCTGATAGTCGCTGCGCAAGACCAGTAACATCTGCCCTTCCGGGCCAGGCTGTAGTTCACGACTGAGGCCCGGTCGGTCGGGGCGCGGCAATTGAGCATCCCACAGCGAGCGTGAACGCCAGTGAGTCTCCCCGAATTCAATACTGAAATAGTGCCCGGAAAATGGCCGCTGATACGCCGGCGACAAACGCCGCTCATCCAGTTGCAAGCCCTGGGGGCCACGACTCAAGGCAATCAGCAAGTTCTCGCTGTCGTTTTGCAGGCCTGACTCCAGATAACGCTGAAGGCCATTTTCAAACAACCACAGACTGACCTGGCCTACTACCAGACCGGCAATCAAGAGCACACTGATCAAACCCAGGCTCAAGCGCCTTTGCATGGACTTCACTGACTGGCCGTACCGAACATATACCCCTGACCACGACGGGTTTCGATGACTGTACGCCCAAGCTTACGACGCAGATGGTTCACATGAACCTCAAGCACATTGGAATCACGCTCGGTCTCACCGTCATAGAGATGCTCGGCCAGATGGCTTTTCGAGAGGATCTGTTGCGGGTGCAACATGAAATAGCGCAAAAGCCGAAACTCGGCGGCAGTCAACTGCACCTCGGTGCCGTCATGGATAACACATTGACGGGCTTCATCCAGTTGCAGCCCGGCAGAACTCAATAAAGGCTGATTCGGTTGCCCGTGGGAGCGGCGCAACAACGCTTGTACCCGTAACTGCAGTTCTTCAGGATGAAAGGGCTTGGTCACGTAATCATCAGCACCGGCCTTTAGCCCGTCGATGCGCTCGGACCATGAACTCCGGGCAGTCAGAATAAGCACAGGTGTGGCCAGGCCTTTGGCACGCCACTGCTTGAGAACATCGATACCGGACATCCCGGGCAAGCCCAGATCAAGGATAATCAGGTCATAGGGTTCGCTCTGCCCCTGATAAAGAGCATCACGGCCATCAGCCAACCAATCAACGGCATAGCCCAAACGGGCCAAACCGGCCATCAGCTCATCAGCCAAGGGGACGTGATCTTCAACCAGCAGCAACCGCATTAATCATCTACCTCGTCTTTGAGCAATTGACCATTACTGGCGTTCAGCTTGATCTCGCGCACTACGCCACTGGTGGTAAGCAGTTCAACCTCGTAAACATAAATATCGTCATCCTCCTCCAGCTCTACCTCCAGCAACTTTGCGCCCGGGTGCCGCTCCAGAGCTTTTTGCAGCAGTTGCTCCAGGGGCTTAATAAGCCCTTGCTCACGCAAACGCAATGCCTCGTCTTGCCCCAGGTCACGTGCAATGGCCAAGGAGCAGAAAGCACAGAGCACAAGTACGACAAGTCCGCCAACTCGCAGGTTCACTGTCATCACTGACCTCCAGGGCCTCCCTTAGCGTCATTCTTACGATATTAAAAGGTCGAAGCATAACGCCACGAGCTTAATTGAAACTGAATCGGCCGCCCTGATACCGCATGGCTGGAGGTATGCACCTGCTGCGGGCGTTAACTGTTAAACTGCTGCCCTGTATTTATCGCTCAGGCGATAGTCACCTCTTCAGAGCTATAACTATTGTGGAAATTTTCAAAGAGTTTACCTTCGAATCTGCGCACCGCCTGCCTTACGTTCCTGAAGGCCATAAATGCGGGCGGTTGCACGGTCACTCCTTCAAGGTTGCTATCCATCTAAGCGGCGACATTGACCCGGCAACTGGCTGGATCCGTGATTTTTCTGAAATCAAAGCGATTTTCAAACCGCTTTATGAGCTGCTAGATCACAACTACCTCAACGACATCCCTGGCCTGGAAAACCCGACCAGCGAAGTTCTGGCCAAGTGGATCTGGCAACAGCTCAAACCCTTGCTGCCAGAGCTGTCGGCAATACGCATTCATGAAACCTGCACCAGTGGCTGTATTTACTACGGCGACTGAGTCACAGGCTCGAAAAAACCACCTTGCGAGGTGGTTTTTTTTGCTCTGAAAAACGCATGGGGCAGCGAAAAAGTGAGCACAGGTTGCGCCAAAACTTTTCTCGGCGCAAAAACAAACCCCCTGTCTGCGTGAGCAGACAGGGGGTTTGGAATTTAATCTTGACGATGACCTACTCTCACATGG